>CALEZJ010000333.1 GCA_937927885.1 uncultured Paracoccaceae bacterium
TCCCCCGCGCGCTCGAAGACGACATCATCACCGTCGCGCAGCTTCAGCCAGAAGAAATTCTGGCGGTAATACACCTTGTCCAGGAAATGCGCCGTGCGGCGACTGGGAAGGAACGACGCTACCTCAACCCCGTTGACAAGGCAGCGCAGGTCAAAACTGTCATCACCCCCGGTAAAATAGCTGAATTGCATCATGCCTGCATCGGGATCGACCTGTTCGAGGTAGACAGCAGTCAGCGACCGACGTTGCCCCTTGAACAGCGCCAGCAGGGCGGTCTTGTGCTCCTCAGCGCAGCCCGCCAGATGAAAATCCGCGATAGTCTCGGGCTCGATGTAGTGAAACACCTCTTGCAGCAGGTGCCAGAAAGTCGAGCGCTGCTCGTCGGTCAGGAAGGACGCACGCTCGGAATGGTCGACGAGATAGCGAAAGCGCCAGACCGTTGAATAAAGACAGGTTCTTTGCAGATGACGGGGCACTTTGCCGAATTTGTCTTGACCCTTTTGCAGCAAATCGAGGTAAGCCATTCTGATCTGGGTTGAAAACCAGCCAGGATGCGTCTTGGTTCTATCCAAAGCCGACGAAGCGTCCGCGCGCTTGCGGTAGAAGTATACCGGCTTTTTCAAAAACGACACAGTGCGGCGCGGTGCGGCCAGCAAAACGCTGTTCACAAAGTGCATATCTTCGGCCGAGGGAACAATACGCGCGTCAAAGGTGATACCGTTCCGAACCACTGTTTCACGACGCAACCATGCGGTACTTGCCGAAAGTTGCATGAAATCCTTCAGATTGTCGCTGCGCAGGCGCGTCACCTCGTCGACAAAGCGATAGCGCAGCGGGTGGGTGTCGGAATAAAGCTCACGATCCTCGAAATAGAAGATCATGTTCGAGACCACCGCCACAAGCGGCCGCGTCTGCTTGTACGCGGTCTCGGCCATCATGTGCTTGAAATAATCGACATCCAGAAAATCGTCCGGATCCGGAAAGCTGACCCACTTCCCTGTCGCCAGCACCAATCCGGTATTGCGCGCGGCACTGACGCCGCCGTTTCCCTGATGCACCACCTTTATGTGATCTGGATAGCGCGCCTGCCAGGAATCGATGATTTCCCCGGTTTTATCAGTCGATCCGTCATTCACGAGGATGACTTCAAACCGCGTGAGCTCGGCACTCTGGTTGAAAATACTCTCAAGGAACTGATCGATATAGGGCGCGACGTTGTAACAGGCGACCACCAGCGAAAGGAACATGTCCTGCTGCTTTTGCCTGACCGGCCCCGTTGGCGCGGATTTCTTGGCCTGCTCCCTCAATTTTGCCAGCGTGCTCTGGCGGACCACACGGTAAGGAGATTTTGCGATTGCCTTCTTGATCAAACTCTTGAAACCGACGGCGAGCGAAAATGTCAATCTATTCTCCTCTTTTTATAAGAATCCTACACGCTACGATCGGCTATCGGATCAGAAACGGCCTTTACCCCACATAGCAACAGCAGGCCCAGTTCGCCACCCCAAAGACAATCGTGAGCTGTCGGACCCGCACATAGAGGTCTGCCGTCCCGCGCGGATCGTTGTCGTTTGAATGACCCGAGGCCGGGCTGAGGGACGCCCAAGGCTGGACGCCCACGAAACAATCGACTAAGGGTTTTGCGTCGGAAAGGGAGTGCCGAATATCCAGAGTTATCCTGTCCGCAGACGGTGGCCCGTCGTGGTGGAAGAGCCATCTTGGACACCCGAAACACCTGATTGAGATGCCTCCTGGGTCGGGCGAGACCATGTTGCGACGCATGACGCGGATGATTCGAGATCTGGAAGCGGATGAGGGACCTCTGACCGGTCCACCGAAGAGGGAAATACCTGAATGAGCGACCAAACTGAATCTGGCCTGTCACGACTAGCAGTCGAGACAAGAGTGGTGATCACTGCGGCAGGTCATGCACGTCGTTGGGCCAACCACATGGGCGTACCGAAACACCTGGCTCCGGTGCCGACCCCTAGCGGCGGAAAAGAAACTCTCTTGCGCCGCCTGACGCGACAGGCACGAGAATTGGGGGTGAGTGATGTTGTTATCGTCTCGCCGGTAGGTGACCCGAGGTATGAAACCGAGGGTGCCCGTCTGCATCCACGCGAGATCAAAAAGCGCTGGCGCCAGGCTGACCGGTTCATGTCCACTGAATTGTGGAACAAGACTGGCCGGACGCTGTATCTGCCCGGCGATCTCTATGCCAGCAATAGTGCAATGAAACGGATGATAGCCGAACCCGTTCGGGACTGGATTTGGTATATGCGCCTGACCCGTGACATGTTTTTTGGAGAACAGCGCTCTCGCGCAATGTTTGGATTCGGTTTCTGGCCGGAGCACCACGACTTTCTGTTCATGACGATTAAGTACCTCAATGCGCTTGAGGTGAACCCGGAGTCTCCTGTGAAGCGGTCACTGGGTGCAGACATTTATCGCGCGATGGCACATGAAACACCCAGCGAGTTGTCCATCACAAAGGGCGACAGGGCATTCCGAGACTACCCTCCACATCTGGTCCGAATCTCTGATGAAACCACCGACATTGACACAGTCGCGCAGTACGAGCATTTGATGCGTGCGCTCTCCGGTGCGTTGGGCGCGCGACCCACGTCGGAAACGCTGGAATAGCTTGTCACATGACTACACGTGTTATTATCACGGCCGGTGGAAATCCTCGAGGTCAACGGTATTGGAAAAACTACCTTAACCGTCCAAAGCACCTTATCCAAATTCCGCCAGACGGAGAGACAATTCTCCAACGGACTGTAACCCTCGCGCGCCAGAATGGGATTGAAGACGTCGTGGTGGTTGGACCTGAGCACGACCCTCCCAACCTGCCCGATGGGTTGAGCTACAAAATTGAAGGTGCCAGGCTTTTCCGCAAACCGAGCCCCGCGAGAGAAGGAGCGATCTTTCATCGACAGGCTGACCGATTCCTGCCGCGTGAATTATGGAACACAGAGGGTAGAACGCTGATTTTGCCTGGTGACATGTACTATTGCAGCGCAACAATGGAAGGCTTGATTGGCTACGACCCCAACACATGGGTCCTCTATGGCCGCATTACCCCGACAAGATGGCCAAAAGACCATCCCGAAGCCTTCAACCGCACGCGCATGGTTCTCGGCCTCGGGTTTCCGGCGCATGAACACGATCTGATCATGGACGGGATCGAAAAGCTGAGCGCGATGCAGCGCGATCCCAACAGCCCGGTCAAGCGCAGCGTTGGTCTGGACCTTTACCGCTATCTTTGTGGTCAGACGGAAGAGCAGTTGGGCCGCACCTCGAAGGAGGCAGGTGCGATCTGGGAGGATGTGAAGCCGCATCTGTGGCAGCCACCGAAAGATTCTCCTGACATGGATTTTGACAACCCCGAGGCCTACCACGACTTCATGACTCACTATCAACACGCTCTGCAAGGCTGAATGGCGACCTCGGAAAACTGAAGCCCCGCGAGAGCATTGCTCCTGCGGGGTTCGTCTTTCCTATCAACCCATGGTCGTTGGGGGATTCAGATCCCGGCTCAACGCTCCCAGGGAGCCGAGCGGGGCCAGCGCGTCTGCATCACTTCGCGCACAATCCTGTGCCAGCCGCGATCAACAGCATCGTCGCCGCCCTCGTTGAAGCAGATGATCTCGGGCGGGTTCTTTTTCATGCTGTTGATCTTTTCGCGCCAGCGCAGGTCATTGGACTTGACAAGCAGGCTCTTGGCCGACGAGGGGACCGCACGGCCGGTGGCAAAGCCATAATAGTGATAAAGGAACGAAGGGATATTCAGGTCACCCCCTGTGCGGAACCGGTTGTGGCGCAAGGCATCGTATTGGTTCGGCCAACGCTCTTCCATCTCGGCCAGAATGTCGCGTCGCAGGGTGAACACAACATGGCGATGCAGCCGAGTGGGAGAAAACCCGAAAGCTTCCCGGATCAGAGCGGCCGAATTGCGCGCGGCGTTCAGATAATCATAATCTCCGTCACGGGGCTCACCCGAAACCACCCCGTAAGGCTCGAGAAAGGAACATGAGGCACCATTTTCGTTGAAGAAGTAGCTCTTTGGCAGCGGCATGCCAATAAACACATCGTCATTCAGGTACAGGAACCTTTCCGCCAGCCCGGGGATGTGGTGCAGGAAGCTTTCGATGACATGGGACGAGAAGGTCGGCAAATAGCGGCGCGGAATCACCTGGTCATGGTGGACCCAATTAACCCCAGGATGGTCGGTATTCAGCCAGTCTGGTGGAGCGCAATTGGTCAGCACATGGATCTGGCGAACCCAGGGCAGGTTCTGGGCCACCGAGCGCAGAGAGTACCGTAGTTCATCGTTCGAATGAAAGCGTGACAATGACAGGGCATCGGCGCTGCCGGGAGCGGGAGCACCGGGGACCACACCCAATTCGTCGAGATTCTCGCCGTTAAGATAGGCGGTCTTGTACCGCGCATACATCGCCGCCCATTCGGGATCAGCATGGTTGACCCAGGTAAAGACCACATCCACAGGCCGGTCGTTTGCCCATTGATCAAAGCTCGGAGCCCCCAGCAAATCGGACACACGAGTCAAGCCGGGAGTTCCGAGGCGATCGTCATAGAGCGCGCGTGCCGAAGCGTTGGCGGTATTGGGCGACAGCCAGCGCCCGGGGCTTTGGCGTTCATAGGGTTCTAGGAACAGGCTTTCCCGGTGCCCGCCCGGTCGGGTCCATTGCAGTTCGACGTTGCCAGACCGCAGCGCGAGATCGAGGAATTCATCGTCCCCAAGACTGGTGCTGGCACCCCCAAAAAGCCATTTTGCCTTCGGGGCGCATTCATCCAGCCAGGCTAGTGCAGCGAGAAAGTTCACATCTGACAGGCCGATATGGGCATTGTCGCGCTCCTCGGACAACACGAGCACGCCAAATTGCGCGGCGAGCCCCTGAAGCAAGGCATTTCGCGTGATGGGACTCTTGGGACCCGGGGTCTCGCCCCAACTAGACTGAACTTCGGCCAGCTTCAACCCGCTCTCGAGACGCCGCGCGCGTTGTTGCGTGAGCTTGCGAAAGGCCGTCCATGCCAGTCCCGGCCGGGCAAATGCGCCCAGCATCAGGTCGGAAACCCTCAGGCCTCGCGCACGCGTCCGATACGCTGCCAATCGAAGTCGCGAAACAGCCGAACCAAACAACTTGTGCCCTCCGTAATATCAGCGGCAGAGTGGACCAAAATCGCATACACGCCCCGATAGCGCGTTGGACGCGCATGTGCAAACAGCGATGATGATCCGCAGCGAAAAGCCTCAGGGCGTTAGGGTTTGCGCTGCGCGCTGGGACAACGCGGCGCAAATCATCAACTGGATCAGATGATAGAGCATCAGGGGCAGCACGATCATCGCCACTTCCTGACCCGCGAACAGCAGGCCCGCCATCGGCAGCCCCGTGGCAAGGGACTTGGTAGAGCCACAATAGAACAGCGCGACCTTGTCCTCAGCCGTCATGGAGGCCAGCCGACCAAGCGCCACTGTGCCCGCCATCGCCAACCCCAGATAGACCAGGATCACGCCGATCAACCCGACCAGGGCGCCCGGTCCGACAGCACTCCAGATGCCTCCGATAGTTCCGGCACTGAAGGCAACATAGACGATCAGCAGGATCACGCCGCGATCATAAAGTGTGACCAATGGCTTGTGCCGGTCCAGAAACGTCGCCAGCAGTGGACGCGCCAGTTGCCCGGCAAAGAACGGCAGCAGGATCTGCTGGACAATCTTCCACATCGCATCGCCGTGGATCTCGACAGGACCGCCACTCGTCATCAGCACCCCGACCAGGAC
>CALEZJ010000334.1 GCA_937927885.1 uncultured Paracoccaceae bacterium
CACAAGTTCGAGGCGGGAACACCTGGAATCGTTCAGCAAATCGGGATGGGCGTCGCGCTGGAATACCTCATGGCGCTGGGGATGGACCAGATCGCGGCGCATGAACGCGCGCTGGCCACCTATGCGCGCGAACGGCTGGGGGCGCTGAACTGGCTTACCGTGCAGGGCAACGCGCCGGGCAAGGGCGGCATCTTCAGCTTCACCATGAACAACGGCGCGCATGCACATGATATTTCGACGATTCTTGACAAGAAGGGAATCGCCGTCCGCGCCGGAACCCATTGCGCCATGCCGCTGATGGACCACCTGGGCATCCCCGCCTCGTGCCGGGCCTCCTTCGGGCTCTACAACACCGAAGCCGAGGTCGACGCGCTGGTCGAGGCGCTGGAATTCTGCCACGACCTGTTCAGTTGAGCGAAAGCCGGTTGCAGGGCGCGCCCGGCCCGGCTATAGACGCGACACGCTGCACCCGTAGCTCAGCTGGATAGAGTGCTGCCCTCCGAAGGCAGAGGTCACAGGTTCGAATCCTGTCGGGTGCGCCAGTTTTTTCCCTGATCCAGCGCCGCCACCGTGCCTCGGAGAGGGGCGTCGCCCATGGTGGCCCGGATTGCCAGCCGCGCGGCGAATGCCTAGGCTGGCGCATGGCCTTCACGCTTCGTCAGTTGCAGTTCTTTGTCGCCGCCGCCAAGGCAGGAACGGTGTCCGGTGCCGCGCGCGCGCTGTCGATCTCGCAAAGTTCGGTGACCGAGGCGATCAAGGCGCTGGAGGACGATCTGGGTGTGACCCTGTTCGACCGCCAGCCGCGCGGGCTGGACCTGACCCATCGCGGCACGCTGTTCCTGCGCCACGCCGGCCAGATCCTGGAGGATGTCGCCAACGCCCGGCGCGCCTTTCGCGACGAGGCCTCGCCCGAGCCGGGCGGGCGGCTGGCACTGGGGGTGACCTCGCTGGTGGCGGGCTATGTGCTGTCCGACATCCTGGCGCGGTTTCGCCGCGCGCATCCGCAGGTCACGATGGGGGTGATCGAGGATACCGGAGACTATCTCCAGCATCTTCTGATCGGCGGGGAACTGGACGTTGCGGTCCTGCTGACCTCGTCGATCCGCGACCGCGCGGCGCTGCATGTGGAAACGCTCCTGGTTTCGCCCTACCGGCTGTGGTTGCCGCTGGGGCATCCGCTGGCGGGGGCGGATTCCATCGCGCTGGAACAACTCGCCGGGCAGGTGCTGATCCAGTTGATGGTCGACGAGATCGAGGAGAGCACCCGCGCCCTGATGGTGGCGCTGGCGGTCAAGCCCGAAATCGCCTTTCGCACCCGCTCGGTCGAGGCGGTGCGCAGCCTGGTGGCCACGGGGGCGGGGCTGGCGATCCTGCCGGGGCTGGTCTATCGGCCCTGGTCGCTGGAGGGCGACCGCATCGAGATCCGCGATGTCTCGGGCGATCTGCCCTCGGTGCAGGTGGGACTGGCCTGGCGGCGCGGCGCCCCCCTGCCCAAACCGGCGCAGGATTTCATCCGCGTGGCGCAGGCGCTGGTTCCCGCGCGCTGAGCGGGTCCCCATCGGAAAAACCGAAACCGGCATTCTGCATTTTGCATTTGCGGGACTTGGGGCGCCCGGCCACCTTGGGCGCAGTCAACCGCCCCGGCACGCGGGCGCGGACAACAGGGAGCCCTGCCATGAAACGCCTCGGATTGCTTGTCACCACGGCCCTTTCCGTCAGCCTCGCCGTGACCCCCGCCTTTGCCCAGCTTGCCGCCCTCGGCACGCCCGAAGGGCGGCTGAACATAGTAGCCTGGCCGGGCTATATCGAGCGCGGCCAGACCATGGAGGCCTTTGACTGGGTGACCGGGTTCGAAGCTGCCACCGGCTGCATGGTCGATGTGAAGACCGCCAACACCTCGGATGAAATGGTCGCCCTGATGAACGAGGGCGGGTTCGATCTGGTCACCGCCTCGGGCGATGCCTCGCTCAGGCTGGTGGCGGGGCGGCGGGTGCAGCCGATCAACCTGGACCTGATCCCCAGCTGGAACACCGTCGACCCGCGCCTGCAGAACGCGCCCTGGTATGTGGTCGACGGGGTGCATTACGGCGTGCCCTACATGTGGGGACCGAACGTGCTGATGTACAACACCGAGGTGTTCGGCGACAACCCGCCCACCTCGTGGAACGTGGGCTCCGAGGAAATGACCCTG
>CALEZJ010000335.1 GCA_937927885.1 uncultured Paracoccaceae bacterium
ATGCGGGCGAGGTCCTGTTTGGCGAGAGGGTGCTGGCCGGGGTTGGCGATCTGCCTCCCGAGGTGGACATGCTGGACGTGTTCCGCCGGTCCGAGCATGTCGCGCCCATCGTGCGCGCGGCGGTGGAGCATCTGCCGGGGCTGCGGGTGGTCTGGTTGCAGATCGGGGTGGTCAGTGACGAGGCGCGGGCGATCTGCGCCGAGAGGGGCGTGGAGTTCATCCAGAACCGCTGTCCGAAGATCGAATATCAGCGCCTGTTCGGCGAGTTGCGCATGGGCGGGTTCAACACCGGGGTGCTGTCGTCGAAGCTGTGAGCGTGGCGCGCAGGTCGGCGATCCGGTCGCGCAATGCTGCCGCCTGATCGGGGCTCAGTCCGGTCGCCTTCAGAAAGCCGCGCCTGACCGTTTCGGCCTGCGCTTCCAGCGCGCGGCCGCGATCGGTCAGCGTGACGCGCACCGAGCGTTCATCGACCGCATCGCGCCGCCGGTCCACCAGTCCCGCCGCCTGCATGCGTTTCAGAAGTGGCGTGAGGGTGTTGGTGTCCAGCCCCAGCGTCGTCCCCAGGGCGCCGACGCTCTGGCCGTCGTCGATCCACAGCGCCGAGAGCACCAGGTATTGCGGATAGGTCAGGCCGAGGGGGTCCAGAAGCGGCTTGTAGGCCGCCTGCATCGCCTGCTGGGCGCCGTAGAGGGAAAAGCACAGCATGTCGGCGGGGGCGAGGCTCATGGGATCGGACTATATCGCGCGCGACTGAAACGCAAGCGATTGACCTGGTTGGCCGCGTGGAATATGTATCGTGAACGATATGATCGTTAACGATAGGATTGGGCGATGAGTGTGGATGTGAAATACCGTGCCGAGGCAAGCGCGACCGGGGGCGGGCGCAACGGATCGGCGATCTTGGCCTCGGGGATGCTGTCGGTGGCGATGGCCACGCCAAAGGAACTGGGTGGATCGGGCAAGGGGCACAACCCCGAAGAGCTGTTCGCGCTGGGCTATGCGGCCTGCTATCTGGGCGCCATGCGCTTTGTCGCGCAGGCGGAAAAGCTGGGCGTGGTTCCCGAGGAGGCCAGCGTGACGGCGACGGTCGGCATCGGTCCGCGCAGCGACGGCGGCTTTGGGCTGGCGGTTGACCTGGTGGTGTCGATGCCCGGTGTCGACGCCGAAACCGCCCGGCGCATCGCCGAGCGCGGGCATCACATCTGCCCCTATTCCAACGCGACCAGGGGCAATATCGTCGTAACGACGACGGTGGCGTAAGACCGCGACCCCTTTTGGCGGCCCGGGGGCTGGCCCGGGTTGCCCTCACGCCAGCAGGGTTTCCACCAGCAGGCTGTGCGGGTCGGGGAGGTCGTCGATCACGTCGAAATGGTGCTTGCCGGGGGCGACGTGCCAGGGGCAGGACCAGGATTCGGACAGCAGGCGCGCCTGCCACAGGAAGGCCGGGCGTTCCTGCCCGCCGACCCAGACCACGCAATCCACTCCGGCGCGCAGCGGCAGCAGGGCGGGGGATTCGGCCTCGGCCTCGGCGGCATCGATGTGCAGGGTCGCGTTCATGGCGGTCTGCATCAAGGGACGCAGGTCGGCGAGCGGCGAGATCGGCACCACCCGGCGCAGGCGGGGCGCCCAGTCCGGGGCACGGTCGGCCGAGGCCATGCGCGCCGACAGGTGCCCGCCCGCCGAATGGCCGGTCACAACGATGGGGCCGCTCACGCGGGCGGCGGCGGCGGTGATGGCGGATTCGATCTCGCAGGTCATCGCGCCGATCCGGGCCTGGGGCGCCAGCGTATAGCCCGGCATCGCCACCGCCCAGCCACGCGCCAGCGCTCCGGCCGCCAGATGGGACCAGGTGGAGGGGGTGAAGGCCATCCAGTAGCCGCCATGGACAAAGACCATCAGGCCCTGCGGCGCGCCTTCGGGCAGGAACAGGTCATAGGTCTGCCGTGCCTCGGGTCCATAGGGCAGCCCGATCATCGCCCGCGCGCCCAGTGCCGCGCGCAGGGCCTCGGCCCGGGCCTGCCAGCGGGGCGGGTAGTCGGCGGCCCCCGCGATGAAGTCACCATTGGCATAATCGCGGCTGAGGTCCGTCATGGCGTGGCATTCCTTGTCTTGGCGCGGGTGATGTGGTCAAACTCGCCCAAAGCCGCGCCCGCGGCAAGCCTCAGGAGACACCCATGCTGGACCAGCCCACCGACCTGCGCGCCCTGCTCAAGGACCCCACTTTGTTCGAAACGCGCGCCTTTGTTGCCGGGGAATGGGTCTGGGCGGCGGATGGCAAGACCTTTGCCGTGACCAACCCGGCGCGCGGCGATGTCATTGCCCAAGT
>CALEZJ010000336.1 GCA_937927885.1 uncultured Paracoccaceae bacterium
GACGTGCACGCCCTGATCCTGGGCCGCGCGCAAACCGGGCTTCAGGCCTTTTTCTGACGGCGCCCCCTCATCTGTCCTCAAATATCCTCAGGGGGGTGAGGCCAAAGGCCGAGGGGGGCGCGAGCGCCCCCCTTTCTTGTCCGTCAGGCGAACCGCTCAGAAATGCAGCGCCCGCCCATAAGCGTCCAGCACCGATTCGTGCATCATCTCGCTCAGCGTGGGGTGCGGGAAGACCGTGTGCATCAGGTCCTCTTCGGTGGTTTCCAGCGTGCGGCCAATGACATAGCCCTGAATCATCTCGGTGACCTCGGCGCCGATCATATGGGCGCCCAGAAGTTCACCGGTCTTGGCGTCGAACACCGTTTTCACCATCCCTTCGGGCTCGCCCAAGGCAATCGCCTTGCCGTTCCCGATGAAGGGGAAGCGGCCAACCTTGACCGTGTGCCCCGCCGCCTTGGCCTTGTCTTCCGTCAGCCCGACCGAGGCCACCTGCGGGTGGCAATAGGTGCAGCCGGGGATCGAGTTCGGCTTGATCGGGTGGACATGCAGCCCGGCGATCAGTTCGGCCACCATGACACCCTCATGACTGGCCTTGTGCGCCAGCCAGGGCGCGCCGGCGACGTCGCCGATGGCATAGAGGCCCGGCACGCCGGTCCGGCAGTATTCGTCGGTGACCACATGGGTGCGGTCGATCTTGACGCCCAAGGCCTCGAGCCCAAGGTTCTCCACATTGCCGACGATGCCGACCGCGGAAATCACCGTGTCGAATTCCTCGGTCGTGGTGGTGCCATTTGCTTCCAGATGCGCGACCACCTTGCCCGCGCTGCGGTCCAGTTTCTTGACCGTGGTCTTCTCGCGGATCACCATGCCTTGCTTGGTAAAGGACTTCTTGGCAAAGGCGCTGATTTCCGCATCCTCGACCGGCAGCACGCGGTCCATCACCTCGACGACGGTCGTCTTGGCGCCCAGGGTGTTGAAGAAGCTGGCAAACTCGATTCCGATCGCGCCCGAGCCGATGACCAGCAGGTTCTTCGGCATGCGCTTGGCGACCAGCGCGTGCTTGTAGGTCCACACGAGATCGCCATCCGCCTCTAGCCCCGGCAATTCGCGCGCGCGTGCGCCGGTGGCGAGGATGATCGCGGGGGATTTCAGGGTCTCGTCGCCCTTGGCCGTCTTGACCGCGACCACGCCTGGGGCCGCCAGCTTGGCCTCGCCCATCACCACGGTGACCTTGTTTTTCTTCAGCAAATGCCCGATGCCGCCCGACAATTGGCCGGCCACCCCGCGCGAGCGTTTGACCACAGCCTCGAGGTCATAAGCGATTCCCTGAGCCGAAAGGCCGAAATCCTTGGCGCGGTGCATCAGGTGGAACACTTCGGCCGAGCGCAGCATCGCCTTGGTGGGGATGCAGCCCCAGTTCAGGCAGATGCCGCCCAGATGCTCGCGTTCGACAACGGCGACCTTCTTGCCCAGCTGCGCGGCACGGATCGCGGCCACGTAGCCCCCCGGACCAGCACCGATGACGACCACATCAAAGCTCTGTTCAGCCATGTTCCCCTCCCGATTGGAATATGGTTTAGCATTAAACTAATTCAGGCAGCGCCGCAATCCCGCCGCGGAATGGCTGCCTTGCACCCGGTGCAGGGCTAGCCCCCCAGCGCGCGTACGACCGCGCCATAGCTTCCCGCGGCCAGAAAGGCAGCCTCGGCCGCGGTGGTCTGTCGACCCAGCGCCGCATTGCGATAGGGAAACCGGCCGAAATCGCGGATCACCTGCCGGTGGGCGCGCGCATGCAGCACATTGTCTCCGGGCAGTCGCGCCACGAACAGCGCGACCGAACGGTCCTGATCGGTCAGCGTTTCCGAATGCATGAAGGGAAGATACAGGAACTGCCGCAGCGGCCCCTCGATGCGCAGGTCCATCCCGTGCTGCCAGGCGCGCGAGGCGACATCGCGTGCGAGGCTGTCGGTGGCAAAGGACAACCCGTCGTCGCGAAACATGTTGCGGGGGAACTGGTCGGTCAGGATCAGATAGGCCAGCACCCCCTCGGGACTGGCCTGCCAGTGGCGCAAACCCCCGACCCGCGCCGAATGCCAGTCTGCCAGGAAGAGCGAGCGGATCTCGCTGTCCAGAGCCTCGCCGCCGCCATACCAGCCCGCGGGGCCGATCCGTTGCCAGAAATCCAGAACCGCGCCTGCGCGTGCATCCATCTTTGTCGTCCTCCCTGGGCCAAACCTGCGACGGGGCCTCGCCCGCGTCAAGGCGGCTCAGCGCCGGGTGTCGGACTCGGCGGCGTCCAGCGCGGCCTCGACGGTCAGCGCCGAGGCAGTGGGCGACAGCGCGGCATAGCCGCCGCTGGCCCCCGGCACCACCCGGCGCTGCGTCATCCGCCAGGCGGCATACAGCGCCAGCACACCAAAAATCAGCGCCATGAACAGGAAGAATCCGGCCGGCCCGATGGCGCCCATCATCCAGCCGGTGATGATCGGCCCCGAAATTGCCCCCAGCCCGTTGATGAAGATCAGCCCGGCCGAGGCGGCAGCCATATCCGCGCGGTCGAGATAATCGTTCACATAGGCCAGCAGCAGCGAATAGAGCGGGTTGGAAATCCCCCCCGACAGCGCGCCGACAACCAGCAACAGCGCGAAGGGCAGATCAAAGAGGACCGGCAGCGCGAGAACCCCCGCGCCGGCAGTTGAAAGCACCAGCACCAGCTTGCGCCGGTCGATCTGATCGCTGAGCCAGCCGATCGGGTATTGCAGCACCAGCCCGCCGACGTAGATCGCCGCGATGAACAGGGTCAGTTCGCCCACCGTAAGCCCGGCTTGCGTGCCCCAGACCGCTGCCATGCCGAACTGCGCGGAAAACACCCCGCCCAGAAGGAACATGCCCACGCAGCCCAGAGGCGAGGTCTGGTAGAGCCTGCGGAAACTGAGCGGGCGGGTGGTGTCAAACGCAGGCGCCGGCGCCACCGAAAGCAGGATCGGCGTGAAGGCGAGCGACACCAGCACCGAGGGGATGATGAACAGGATATAGCCCGCCGGATCGCCGACATTCACCAGCACCTGCGCGGCGATGATTCCGACCATCTGGACGATCAGATACAGCGACAGCGCCTGCCCTCGGTTTTCATTGGTCGAGGCGTTGTTCAGCCAGCTTTCGGCGGTGATGTAGACGCCGGAAAACGAGAACCCGATCACCACCCGCATCAGCGCCCACAAGATCCAGTGTGGGGCGGCGGCATAGAGGATCAGCACCGCCGAGATCATCGAACCCAGCGCCGCGAACACCCGGACATGGCCGACGCGGCGGATCATTTCGGGCGCCATGCGGCTGCCGAACAGAAAGCCGATGAAATAGCACGACATGACGATCGACATTTCGGTCGTCGAGAAATTCTCGATCGCGCCCCGGATCCCCAGCAGCGTGCCCTGCATGCCGTTGCCCAGCATGAGCAGCATCAAGCCCAGCAGCAGGGCCCAGGTCGAGCCGAGAACTTTCAACATGCCGGTGTCCACTCCATCGCAAGGGGCGCCCGGCATGTCCTAACATGTCGGGCGCGTCCAAGGCGACGAAAAGCGGCACGCCGTGGCGGGAAACGGCCACGATCCAGAGATCAGCGGGCGATCTGCCCGCCGCCCTGCGCCCAGGCGTTCAGGTTGCCCAGGTTGTGGACCTTGTCATACCCGTGCTGGCGCAAGACGCCCGCCGCCCGCGACGACCGCGCACCCGAGGCGCAATAGAGATAGACGTCATGCCCGGCTTTCTTCGCAGCCAGAAGCGTCTTGTCGCAATGACCCGAATTCGGGTCGGCCAGCAGGTGCAGGCGGCTCAGCGGCAGGTTCAGCGCGCCCTTGGCCTTGCCGGTGGCACGCACCTCGTCTGCCTCGCGCACGTCGACCACCACCGCGCGCTTGTCAGCGACGGCCCGCACGGCGTCCGCCGGGCTGACAGCCGGGCCGGAATTCATCATCGATTGGAAGAAGTTGAACATTCGGGGCCTCCTGAGGGCACGAGTCGGTTGGATTGCCGCCTACATAGCAGGTCGTCCAAAATATTCAAGTGTTGGAATGTGTAATTTCCGCACCGCCGCGATTTTCCGCCACCGTTTCCCCTTCGTTCTCACTTTCGGATTGGAGACTCACCCGCTTCGCTCTATGTTGCCCGTCGCACTAGTGGGGCAGATCATGGCCGAGCAGAAGTTCATCGAAATCCGCGGCGCGCGCGAGCACAACCTCAAGGCCGTGGATGTCGACATTCCGCGCGACCAGCTGGTGGTGATCACCGGGCTTTCGGGCTCGGGCAAGTCGTCTCTGGCCTTTGACACGATCTATGCCGAGGGGCAGCGGCGTTATGTCGAAAGCCTTAGTGCCTATGCGCGGCAGTTTCTGGACATGATGCAGAAACCCGACGTCGAGCATATCGCGGGCCTGTCGCCGGCCATTTCCATCGAACAGAAAACGACCTCGAAGAACCCGCGCTCGACCGTCGGCACGGTGACGGAAATCCACGACTACCTGCGCCTCTTGTTCGCCCGCGCGGGCACGCCCTACTCCCCCGCCACCGGCCTGCCCATCGAGGCGCAACAGGTGCAGGACATGGTGGACCGCATCCTCTCGCTGCCCGAGGGCACGCGCGCCTACCTGTTGGCCCCCATCGTGCGCGACCGCAAGGGCGAGTACCGCAAGGAAATGCTGGAACTGCGCAAGCAGGGGTTCCAGCGGGTCAAGGTGGATGGACAGTTCCACGAACTCGAATCGCCGCCCGAACTGGACAAGAAATTCCGCCATGACATCGACGTGGTGGTGGACCGTATCGTGGTGCGCCCTGGCACGGAAACCCGGCTGGCCGACAGCCTGCGCACGGCCCTCGATCTGGCTGACGGCATCGCCATTCTGGAACTGACGGCGCTTGAGGGCGAAACGCCCGAGCGCATCACTTTTTCCGAGAAATTCGCTTGCCCGGTCTCCGGCTTTACCATCCCCGAGATCGAGCCCCGCCTTTTTTCCTTCAACGCGCCTTTTGGGGCCTGCCCGGCCTGCGACGGGCTGGGGGTGGAACTGTTCTTTGACGAACGCCTTGTCGTGCCCGACGCGATGCTTCGGCTGGAGGACGGCGCCATCGCCCCCTGGCGCAAGGGCAAGACGCCCTATTTCCTGCAAACCATCGAGGCGCTGGCCAAGCATTACAAGTTCGACGCGAAAAAGCCCTGGCGCGACCTTGGCGACAGCGTGAAGCAGATGCTGCTGCACGGATCGAACGGCGAGGAAATCCCGTTCCGCTATGACGATGCTGGCCGGGTCTATCAGGTCAGTCGCGCCTTCGAGGGGGTGATCCCCAACATGGAACGCCGCTGGAAGGAAACCGACAGCGCCTGGGTGCGCGAGGAATTCGAGCGCTATCAGAACAATCGCCCGTGCAGCACCTGCGGCGGCGCGCGTCTGAAACCCGAAGCGCTGGCGGTCCGCATCGCGGGCAAGCACATTTCGCAGATCTCCGAAATGTCGATCCGCGAGGCACTGGACTGGATCACCGAGGCGCCGAACCATCTGACCCGGCAAAAGAACCAGATCGCCACGGCGATTCTGAAGGAAATCCGCGAACGGCTGGGATTTCTGGTCAATGTCGGCCTCGACTACCTCACCCTCAGCCGCGCGGCGGGCACCTTGTCGGGCGGTGAAAGCCAGCGGATTCGCCTTGCCAGCCAGATCGGCAGCGGGTTGACCGGGGTGCTTTATGTGCTTGATGAGCCCTCCATCGGCCTGCATCAGCGCGACAACGACCGGCTGCTGACCACGCTGCGCAACCTGCGCGATCAGGGCAACACCGTGCTGGTGGTCGAGCACGACGAGGACGCGATTCGCACCGCTGACTGGGTGCTGGACATGGGCCCCGGCGCTGGGGTGCATGGCGGGCGGATCGTCAGCCAGGGCACACCCGAGGCCATCGCCGCCGATCCGGCCAGCGTGACCGGGCAATACCTGTCGGGCACGCGTCGGATCGAGGTGCCAAGGCATCGGCGAGCGGGCAACGGCAAGGCGATCCGGGTTGTCAAGGCGACGGGAAACAACCTGAAAGAGGTCTCGGTCGATTTCCCCTTGGGCAAGTTCGTTTGCGTGACCGGCGTGTCGGGCGGCGGCAAATCGACGCTGACGATTGAAACGCTGTTCAAGACCGCCTCGATGCGGCTGAACGGCGCGCGCCAGACCCCGGCGCCCTGCGAAACGATCACCGGGCTGCAACATCTCGACAAGGTCATCGACATCGACCAGCGCCCCATCGGCCGCACACCGCGTTCGAACCCCGCGACCTATACCGACGCCTTTGGCCCCATCCGCGACTGGTTCGCCGGCCTGCCGGAATCAAAGGCCCGGGGCTACAAACCGGGGCGGTTCAGCTTCAACGTCAAGGGCGGACGCTGCGAGGCCTGTCAGGGCGACGGCGTGCTGAAAATCGAGATGAACTTTCTGCCCGACGTCTATGTCACCTGCGAGACCTGCAAGGGCAAACGCTATAACCGCGAGACGCTGGAGGTTCTGTTCAAGGGCACGTCGATCTCG
>CALEZJ010000337.1 GCA_937927885.1 uncultured Paracoccaceae bacterium
AGCCTGAGCCGACGAGCCAGCGGGGCCAGACCCCGCCGCAGTTCGGTTCCCAGACGTCCGGCGGCGCCAGTCAGAAGGAGGGTGTCGAAGCGGGCTGTCATGCGGCCTCGCTAAGGGCTTTGACCGCGGTTGCGATGCGGGCGATTGCCTCGGCAAGCACGGCGTCAGAGGTGGCGGTCGAGATGCGGAAATACGGTGAAAGGCCATAGGCCGCGCCGGGAACAGAGGAGACATGCCCTTCTGCCAGCAGGTAATTGGCTACGGCCGTGTCATCGTGCAGGACAACGCCCTGCGCAGTGCGTTTGCCGATCAGCCCCGCGCAATCGATATAGGCATAAAACGCCCCTTCGGGCGGCGGCAGAATCAGTCCGGGGATCGCAGCGATGCCTGCCACCACTAGGTCGCGGCGGCGCTGAAAGGCTTCGCGGAACATCGGGATGCAACCCTGCGGCCCGGTCAGCGCCGCCAGCGCGGCAGCTTGCATGGGGGCGGCGACCGAGGTCACCGACTGGCTTTGCACCGTGTTCATCGCCTTCAGCAGCGGCGCAGGTCCCGCGGCATAGCCCACCCTCCAGCCGGTCATGGCATAGGCCTTGGCAACGCCGTTGACGATCAGCGTCCGGGCGCGCAGTTCGGGGCAGGCAGCCCCGAAACTGACGAACTCGCGGTTGTCAAAGATGATATGTTCATAGATCTCATCCGACAGGATCAGCACCTGCGGATGCCGCGCCAGCACGTCACCCAGGGCGCGCAGGTCTTCGCGGCTGTAACACGCCCCCGAAGGATTGCCCGGCATGTTCAGGAACAGCCATTTGCTGCGCGGGGTGATCGCGGTCTCCAGGACTGCAGGCGTCAGGCGAAAGCCGTCTTCCGCCCCGCAGATCGGTGTGACCGGGGTGCCACCCAGCAGTTTGACCATCTCGGGGTAGCTGACAAAATAGGGCGCGGGCAGGATCGCCTCGTCGCCCGGATTCAGCGTTGCCATCAGCGCGTTGAAGATGATCTGCTTGGCACCATTGGCGACCACGATGTCATCTGGTCCATAGTCCAGCCCATTCTCGCGCCGGAACTTGTCGGCGATGGCGGCTCGCAGGGCTGGGGTGCCCGCAGCCGCGGTATACAGCGTCTCACCCCTGAGCGCCGCTGCATGCGCGGCCTCGGCCACATGAGCAGGCGTGGGGAAATCAGGTTCGCCGAGGCCGAGATCGATCACATCGACCCCCGTCGCGCGCAGGACCTTGGCGGCCATGCTGGCGGCCATCGAGGCCGAGGGTTTCACCGCCGCCAGCCGGCTGGCTACGTAGCTCATGGTTGCTCTCCGCTAACATATCCCCTGGTTTTGTCGCGCGCCCGCGCCTGAGTGCTGCGCAGGGCCGGATCGCCGTAGCCGCCGCCGCCCGGCAGGTGCAGCACCAGCCGTCGCCCCTCGGGCACATGCTGCCAACCCTTGGGCCGCAGCACGGTCCCGTCATCCAGGGCGGCACGGCCAATTGCCCCCGGCGACCCGCCATGGCGGCCCTTTGGTGCATGGCCGGTGCGGTCAAACATGGCCGAGAAATCGAACTGATGCCCCGCCGCCGGTTCGATCTCGATGATCTGGCCAAGGCCCCCGCGATACTGCCCGTCACCGCCCGAATCCGGGCGCAGCTCTTTGCGCCAGATCACCACCGGGCCAGTCTGCTCGGTCGCCTCGATTGGCATGGTCATGACACCCGAGGGGAAGGCCGTGGCGTTCAGCCCATCCTGTCCGGGCCTTGCGCCCATGCCGCCCGAGTTGAACATCAGGATCTCGGCACGCTTGCCCTGCGCTCCGGCAACGGGCCGAACCGACATGTGGATATTCCACAATGCCCCGGCCCCCTCGGCCAGCACCTGCCCCGGCAACGCCTGCGCCAGCGCACCCAGTACAAGGTCGGGCACCAGATGGCCAAGCACATGGCGCAAGGAAACAGGCGCTGGACGGGGCGCGTTCAGGATGTTCTCGGGCGAGGACACGGTAAATGGCTCCAGCGAGGCCCAGTTGTTCGGGATATCCGGCGCCACGACGCATTTGAGGGCATAGCAGGCGTAGGCCTTTGTATAGATGATCGGCACGTTGATGCCCCAGCGGCTGACCCCATCCGTGCCGGCAAAATCCACATTCACGCAGCCGTCCCGGGTTTCGACCGTGGCAACCAAAGTCACCGGCGCGTCATAGCCGTCGGTCTCGAGCCGGTTCGACCATTGGCCTCGCGGCAAAGCGGCGATGCGGGCGAGAGTGGCGGCGCGGGTGCGGGCAAAGATGAAGTCACCAAGGTCGTCGAGTGTGTCCAGCCCGATTTCATCCATCATTGCGATCAGGCGTGCGTGGCCCACGTCATTGCAGGCGGCCAGCGAATAGAAATCACCCACCACCTGCCCCGGTTCGCGCACATTGGCGTGCAGGATCTGCACCAGCAGCGGATTGACGACGCCTCTTTCGGCGAATTTGGTGATCGGGATCTGTATACCCTCCTCGTAGACCGACTTGCCGTCCGCTCCAAAGCCACGACCGCCGACGTCGACCACATGTGCCGTACAGGCAAAGAAGCCCACCAGTGCATCACCCTTGAAGCTGGGTGAGACCATCGTAATGTCGTGCAGATGACCGGTCCCCTTCCACGGGTCGTTGGTCACATAGGTGTCACCCGGGAACATGTTCTGCCGCCCGATTTCGGCGATGAAATGCCCGACTGCTTCGGCCATGGTGTTCACATGCCCCGGCGTGCCGGTGACGGCCTGTGCCAGCATGCGCCCCTGCGGATCGAAGACGCCTGCCGACAGGTCGCCAGCCTCGCGCACCGACGTGGAAAAGGCGGTGCGAAGCAGGGTCATCGCCTGTTCTTCCACCACGGAAATCAGGCGGTTCCACATCACTTGCATGTGGATCTCGCGGGTCTGGGCATCCATCAGGGACTCTCCCTCCTCAACATCAGCAAGGAACCGTCTGGCTGTATGACCACGTCAAAGGGCGCGGTGACAACGGTCGAGGTCTCGCGTTCAACGATGATCGCGGGACCAACCACACGGTCGCCGGGGGTCAGCATCTCGCGTTGGACGATCCCGGTGGTCAGCCAGCGCGCGGTCGAAGGGTCGAACACGGGACGTGATCCGGGCGGCAGGATCGACCGCGTGCCATCTGTCATGGTCACCGGCGCAGGTGTCGGGCGCTGGTCGGCGGCCTTGACGGAGATCGTCACGATCTCGATCTCCAAGCCCGAGAGCCCGTCGATCGAGCGCCCAAAGAACCGAGCATAGGCATCGAGGAAGCCCTGACGGACCAGGTCCACGTCCGCCTGCATGAAAGGGCGGTCGGGCAGCGGCACCGGGATTTCCCACCCCTGCCCGCGATAGCGCATAAAGGCGGTGATCTCGCACAGTATCTTACCCAAGGTGCCCTGCCGCACAAAGCCCACGGCAGTGGATTTGAGCCCTTCGATCATCTCATTCATCACCGAGGCGTCGAAATCCGACAGGCCGACCAGCCGCGAGGTCAGCGATTCATAGCCAAAGGGTGCTCGAAGGAACCCGATTGCGGACCCGACCCCAGCCCCCGACGGAATCAGGCACCGAGTAATTCCCAGCTTTTCGCACAGCCGCGCGGCATGCAGCGGGGCGGCCCCACCATAGGCTACCATGACATTGTCCGAGATGTTCTTGCCGTTCTCGACCGCATGGACGCGCGCGGCATTGGCCATCGCCTCGTCCACCACCTCACCGATGCCAAACGCCGCCGCCTGCGCATCCAGCGAAATACCCTGCGACAGCAGATGCCGCTGGATCTCGC
>CALEZJ010000338.1 GCA_937927885.1 uncultured Paracoccaceae bacterium
GCGCGGCGGGCTGGAACGACAGCCGGTTTGCTCTCAGCCTGATGCTGTCGGCGCGCCTCGCCCCGCGCGATCAGGGCCAGAGCGCGCTGGATGCGCTGCTGGTTGCGGCCGAGCTGTACCGCCGGATGCCCGGCGGCGAGGTCCATGCAGCGCATATCGACATGCATCTCGCGGTTCAGGCGCTGGCGTCCGGACAGGCCGACATGGCGGCGACCATGGCCGGACAGGCCCTGCCTGCCGCGCTCCGCAGCGAAAACGCCGCCTTCATCGCCTCGCTGGGCTTCATCCGCGCCGAGGCGCTGGCGCAGATGGGCCGCATCGACGAGGCCGCGGCGCTGAGGCTCGACTCGATGGCGGCCGCGCGGTATGGCTTTGGCTCCGAGGCTGCGGCCCGCGCCCGGATGGAAGAAATCGCCCGCATCGGGGGGGCCGCCCAGCGCATGGCGCGGCTTTAGAACGGAGCTCGCATGATCGTCATCGCCGGATTGGTTGTCGGGGCCCTATGGGGCGGGCTCAGCGCGCGGCGGCGCGGCGGATCGGGGGCGGATGTGGCACAATATGCCGCCGTCTTCGGCCTGATCGGTCTGGTTCTGGGCCTTGCGCTGACGGTACTTGTCGACCGGTTGATCTGATGTTCCAGCCCTTCCTCGACCAGTTGCGCCTGCATGCCGTGCCGGTCAGCCTGCGGGAATATCTGGGCTTTCTGGAAGCGCTTCAGGCGGGGCTCGCGCAGTTCGACGCCGAAGGGTTCTATTTCCTTGCCCGCACGACGATGGTCAAGGACGAGCGCCACATCGACCGCTTTGACCGCGCGTTTGCCGCAGCCTTTCAGGGGCTCGAGTCACTGACGCCCGAGGACATGCTGAACGCCGTTGCCCTGCCGTCCGACTGGCTGGAAAAACTGGCCGAAAAGCACCTGACGCCCGAAGAAAAGGCCGCGATCGAGGCGCTGGGCGGCTTCGACAAACTGATGGAAACGCTGCGAAAGCGTCTGGAAGAACAGAAGGACCGCCATCAGGGCGGCAACAAATGGATCGGCACGGCGGGCACCAGCCCCTTTGGCGCCTATGGTTACAACCCCGAAGGGGTGCGCATCGGCCAGAAAGAGGGTCGTCAGGGCCGTGCGGTCAAGGTCTGGGACAAGCGCGAGTTTCGCAACCTCGACGACACGGTCGAACTGGGGACGCGCAACATCAAGGTTGCCCTGCGCCGCCTGCGCCGCTGGGCGCGCGACGGGGCCGAGCAGGAGCTGGACCTGGACGGCACGATCCGCGCGACTGCGGAACAGGGCTGGCTGGACGTGCGCACCCGGCCCGAGCGGCGCAACGCGGTCAAGGTGCTGCTGTTTTTCGACGTGGGCGGCTCGATGGACCCCTATGTGCGCGTGGTCGAGGAATTGTTCAGCGCCGCGCGCATCGAGTTCAAGCATCTCGAACATTTCTACTTCCACAACTGCCCCTATGAATTCGTCTGGAAGGACAACGCCCGCCGATGGGATGCGCGCACCCCGACCTGGGAGGTCTTGCGCACCTACGGATCTGATTACAAATGCATTTTCGTGGGTGATGCGAACATGTCACCCTATGAGGTGATGCAGGTGGGCGGCGCCTCGGAACATTGGAACGAGGAAAGCGGGGCCGCCTGGATGTCCCGCCTTTGCGCCCACTGGCCGCACAGCCTGTGGATCAACCCGACACCCGAGCAATACTGGCCGCATTCGCATTCCATCAAGTTGATCCGCGACCTGATGGATCAACGCATGGTGCCGATGACGCTGGACGGGCTGACGCGGGGGATGCGTCTGTTGGGGCGATAGCGCCCGGGGTTGGCGTCGCAAGATGCGTATTTGGGGCAGAATGAAGGGGGCGCGCCGCATGGACTTGGGTCGGCGGGCGCGTTATCTGTGATCCATCTGCAAGGAGGATCCTTGATGCGCGATCTCAAGCTGCCCGATCAGCGCCACCCCGAAAAGGCGCATCGCCCGGACAATGCCCAGCCGAAAAAGCCGGCCTGGATCCGGGTCAAGGCGCCGGGCGGGGCGGCCTATAACGAGACGCGCCAGATCATGCGCGAGAACAAGCTGGCCACGGTGTGCGAGGAAGCGGGCTGCCCGAATGTCGGCGAATGCTGGAGCCAGGGCCACGCGACCATGATGATCATGGGCGAGATCTGCACGCGCGGCTGCACCTTTTGCAATGTGGCCACCGGCAAGCCGAAGGCGCTGGATGCTTTCGAGCCGGGGCGGGTCGCCCATGCGGTGGCGACCCTGGGGCTGAAGCATGTGGTGGTCACCTCGGTCGACCGCGACGATCTGGACGATGGCGGGGCCGAGCATTTCGCCCAGACCATCCGCGCCATCCGCCACCGCGCGCCCGACACCACGATCGAGATCCTGACCCCGGATTTCCTGCGTTGCGAGGCGTCGGCGCTGGAAACCGTGGTGGCAGCGCGGCCCGACGTGTTCAACCACAATCTGGAAACCGTGCCGGGTCTTTACCCGAGTGTGCGGCCAGGGGCGCGCTATTTCCATTCGCTGCGGCTGCTGCAGCGGGTCAAGGAACTGGATCCGCAGATCTTTACCAAATCCGGCATCATGGTGGGTCTGGGCGAGGATCGGCAGGGGGTGGGCCAGGTCATGGATGACCTGCGCAGCGCCGATGTGGATTTCCTGACCATCGGCCAGTACCTGCAGCCGACCCCCAAGCATCACGCGGTCGAGCGTTTCGTGACGCCCGAGGAATTCGCGGCCTATGAGAAGGCGGCCTGGGGCAAGGGTTTCCTGATGGTCTCGGCCACGCCGCTGACGCGGTCGAGCTATCATGCGGGGGACGATTTTGCCCGCCTCCGGGCCGCGCGGCAGGCGCGGGCCTGAAAGCGGCACCGATCAATAGATGTAGCGGATCTGGTCGGTCCAATAGCGTTCCATCCGCTTCAGCACCACGTTGATGCGGTCGAGATCGTCCTCCGCGATGACGCCCTTGCCGACAAGGCCGGCAGCATGGCGCGCGAACAGGCCCGAGACGATGGCGCGGATGTCTTCGCCGCGCGACGTCAGGCGCACACGGACCGAGCGGCGGTCGATCTCGCAGCGGGCGTGGTGCATGTAGCCGGCTTCGACCAGTTTCTTCAGGTTGTAGGAGACATTCGAGCCCTGATAGTAGCCGCGCGACTTCAATTCGCCTGCGGTCACCTCGTTGTCGGCGATGTTGAACAGCAACAGCGCCTGCACCGCGTTGATGTCGAGGATCGAGAGACGTTCGAATTCGTCCTTGATCACATCCAGAAGCAGACGGTGCAGCCGCTCCACAAGGGCGAGCGAGTCGAGGTAACGCGGCAGCAGATCGCCGCCCGCACCGCTGTCACCCTGGGCCCCCGGGGTCTTGAGTTGACTGTGAAAGCTCATGTCCTGCTCCGGCCGTCTCGAATGGTGGCTCACCATGACCTGCAAATTGCAAACATGCCGTTAAGCGAGGGACGATTTGCGCACAATTCGAGCTATCCTCTGGTCGCACCCTGACGCGCGAACTTTACAAACCGGTCACGGCCCTGAAACGCAATTGACCGGCTTTGGGACGCGTGCAAATCATCGCGCGTTCTCACAGGAGCCTCTCATGAACACCCTTTTGAAGTCTGTCCTTGCCAGTGCCGTGATTGCCTCGCTGCCCGCGATTGCCGCGGCGCAGGTCTGCCCCAACCTTTCGGCCAACGGCGCGCCGCTGGACTATACGGCGGACAGCGCCTATGCGCCCCAATCGACCCGCGTTATTGCCGGTGGCTCGCTGAACCTGTCGGCCTGCTCCATCGTTCCGGGCGTGGGTTACATCGCCGAAAATCCTGACTTTTCGATGCAATATGGCGACCTCGGCACGGGCCGACAGCTGGAAATCCGCGTCGTGGCCGAATGTGATACCGTGCTTCTGGTCAATGCCGCGAATAACCAGTGGTATTTCAACGACGATACCAACGGCTCGAACCCGGCGATCCGGCTGGAACGCCCGGGCAGCGGCCAGTTTGACATCTGGGTCGGCACCTTCGCGAACGCGCCCTGCGAAGCGACGCTGACCGTCGAAACCTTCTGATCCTTCGACGGCC
>CALEZJ010000339.1 GCA_937927885.1 uncultured Paracoccaceae bacterium
CCCTCCCGGACCCCTCCCGAGGATATTTCCCGACAGATGAAATGGCCGCCCCTTCATCTGTCCTCAAATATCCTCGGGGGGTGAGGCCGCAGGCCGAGGGGGGCAGAAGGCCCCCCTTACGTCGTCTTCAGTTGGCGAACCCAGTCCGCGGCTTCGTGGGCGTGCACATCGGCATGGCGGATGTGCGCGTCGAACCCTTGCGCAAGGTCGCGGATCAGTTGCTTCGAGCGGATCAAAAGGTAGGTCTCGCCGGTATACACCGCCGCCTTGAGATAGCCGAAGATCATCATCGGCGGCGCAAAGCGTTTGCGGCCGTCAAAGAGATACATGCGAAAAGAGGGGTAGAGTTCCTCGACCGTGGTCGCGATATGGGCCAGTTGCTCGCGGCGGTCCTGCGCGCGCAAGCCCGTCCAGTTCCCCGCGCCCTGGGCAAAGATTTCCAGCGTTTGCAAGGGCATGCACATTTCGATATCGGTTTCCGGCTGGCGCGAGACGGTCAGGCGACGGTCGGTCTGGCGTTGCAGGCGGCGGCGTTCCTGGTCCGAGGATTGCGCCTGATAGGCGATCACTGCGGGTGTGCGCATGAGATCCGGCAGCCAGGCCGGGACATAGCGGACCTTCTGCCCGGTCGCCTCGCGGTGCCAGCGTTCCATCGCGGTGCGGTTTTCGGAATCGAGTTCCTGCTCGGTCTCGACCGCCGAGAGCACCTGCGCGCTTTGTCCCGGATTGTCGCTGAGACCAAGGATCCAGTCGGTGGACACGCCGAAGCGTTGCGAGAGGGCGATCAGGGTTTCGGCGCGGGGCAGGCGGGGGTTCTGCTCGGCCGCGAGTTGCGAGAGGGCCGAGCGGTCGATGCCGATCTCGGCGGCGAACGCGGTCTGCGTCAGGCCCGAGCCCGCGCGCAATTGGGCGAGGCGGTCGCGGAAGGTGGCGGCAGAGAGGCGTTTGGACATGGTGCAGGGTCCGACAGGTGATGAGTTCAGTAAACATGCGTGACAACAGGCGTCAATTGGCCATCGTTGTGCGGCGCAAACGCCCCTTGCCGCGCGCCGGGGAAAGGCGTCACCTCGGCCCGGCGCGGACCTTGATTCCAAGAGGAAAACGATGCGGCTGGAGTGGCCCACCCTGGGGATGATCGCGCTGGCCTATGGCGGCTGGCTGGCGGCGGGCTTCGCCCTGTATCCGGTTGCACCCTGGCTGGCCCTGCCGGTCATGGCGGTGCTGGCGGCGCTGCAATCCTCGCTGGTGCATGAATGCCTGCACGGCCATCCCACCCGCAACCGGCTGGTCAACGAGGCGCTGGTCTTTTTCTTTCTGGCGCTGGTCTATCCCTATCGGCGCTACAAGGCGACGCATCTGGCCCATCACCATGACGCGCGCCTGACCGATCCATTCGATGACCCGGAATCCTATTACCGCGCGCGTTGGCAGCACGCGCGCTTGCCGCGTTGGTTTCAGGCGGTGCTGCGGGCCAATAACAGCCTGTTGGGGCGGGTCGTCATGGGGCCCTGGCTGGGCGCCTTCGGTTTCCTTGCCAGCGAGGCGCGGTTGATTGCCGCGGACGCCAAGGGCGTGCGGCTTGCGTGGTTGCTGCATCTGCCGGGCGTCGCGGTGGTGCTGGCGCTGGTCTGGGCAATGGGAATGCCGGTCTGGGTGTATGTGCTGGGGGTGGTCTGGCCCTCGCTGTCGCTGATTTCCCTGCGCACCTTTGCCGAGCATCGCTGGCACGAGGCGCCGGACGGGCGCACGATCATCGTGGAATCCTCGCCGCTGGCGTGGATCGTGCTGAACAACAACCTGCATGTCGTGCATCACACGCATCCGACCGCGCCCTGGTACGAGTTGCCGCGCCTCTACCGCGAGCGGCGCGACCATTGGGTGGCGCTGAACAGGGGCTATGTGTTTCCCAACTATCTGGCGCTGTGGCGGCGTTGGGGGCTGGTGCCAAAGGAGCCGGTGGTGCATCCGGCCTGGCGGCAGGTGCCGTGATG
>CALEZJ010000340.1 GCA_937927885.1 uncultured Paracoccaceae bacterium
GGAAGTGGCGGAAGCGCGCCGAATCGAGCACGCCGGCCATGCCGACGACCTTGTTGTGCGGCAGGCCCGAGAACTCGCGCAGCGCCCAGACCATCGCATCGAGCGGGTTGGTGATGCAGATGACAAAGGCGTTCGGCGCGTGGGTCCTGATGCCTTCGCCGACCGACTTCATCACCTTCAGGTTGATCCCCAGAAGATCGTCGCGCGACATGCCGGGCTTGCGCGGCACGCCGGCGGTGACGATGCAGACATCGGCGCCCGCGATATCGGCGTAGGAATTGGTGCCCTTGAACGACCCGTCGAACCCTTCCGACGGGCCCGATTCCGCGATGTCGAGCGCCTTGCCCTGCGGCGTGCCTTCGGCGATGTCAAAGAGGATGACGTCACCGAGTTCCTTGATCGCGGCGAGATGGGCGAGCGTGCCGCCGATCTGCCCCGCGCCGATGAGGGCAATTTTGGGTCTGGCCATGGGAACCTCCGGTCAGGTTGCGAATTCGCGCCCTGACTAGACCCCTGCCGGGGTTCGCGCAAGCCTTGCCGCAGCGCAGAAAGATAGAATGTGACGCTGTTATCGCTGCCAGCGACGCATTCTGTCGCGCGCGCCTAGGCCGGGTTGCCGCGCGCGGGTTGCAGCCCCTCGGTGGCGCGGAAACCCTCGCCATTGGCCAACAGGCAGGACCGCCCGTCCGGCAGGTTCAGGAGCAGCGTCCAGGTGCCGGACTCGCTGGCGAAAAGTTCGATCGAGGCGCCCTGCGCGGCCTCTCCGGTGGCCAGCCGCACCTCGCCTCGCTGGTCGATGACAAAGGCCAGCACCCGCTCGCGCGCGGCGCAGGGCAGGCTTTGCGCCGGGGCGGCAGCGGGGAACAGCAGGGCAGCGGCAAGGATCAGATGGCGCATGGAAACCTCCGGGGGCTGAGGGCACCATCGTCGCGCGGTATCGGTAAACCGGACTGAAGCCTGCGTTCTCTCTGCAACGCAGAAAATTTACCCTTGCGCTTTGTGTCCGGTTCTGGTGGCTTGCGCGCAACAAAGTTTCCCCGCGAGGTTAGCCATGGACAGCCGCCCCTTCCGTTCTGTGCTCTACATCCCCGGCTCGAAAGAGCGTGCGATGGAAAAGGCGCGCAGCCTGCCCTGCGATGCGATCATCTTTGATCTGGAAGACGCCGTCGCCATCGACGAAAAGGCCAACGCCCGTGAAACGCTGGCCAACACGCTGGCCTCGTCGGATTTCGGCCCGCGCGCGAAACTGGTGCGCATCAACGGGTTCGACACGGACTGGGGCGCGCGCGACCTTGACGTGGTGTCGCTGGCGCGGCCCGAGGCGGTTCTGCTGCCAAAGGTCAACTCGGTCGCCGACATCCAGGCGCTGGCGGACCGGCTGGAGGCACGACCGGAAACCGCAGAGACCCGCATCTGGGCGATGATGGAGACCGCCGAGGGCATCCTGAACGCGGCCAGCATCGCCCGGGCGCCGCGCATGGCCGGGTTCATCCTGGGCACCAACGATCTGGCCAAGGAACTGGGCTGCCGCCCACGGCCAGACCGGCTGCCGCTGCAAATGGCGCTGCAAACCTGCCTGATGGCCGCGCGCGCCGCCGGGATCGTGGCGGTGGACGGGGTCTATAACGCCTTCAAGGATGCCGAGGGCCTGCGCGCGGAATGCGAACAGGGGCGCGATCTGGGCTTTGACGGCAAGACGCTGATCCACCCGGATCAGGTGGCGGTTGCGAACGACTGCTTTGCGCCCTCCGAGGCCGCTCTCGATCTGGCCCGCCGCCAGATCGCCGCCTTTGACGAGGCGACCGCCCGGGGCCTCGGTGTGGCCGTGGTGGATGGCAGGATCGTCGAAAACCTGCATATTGTGACGGCCCGGCAGACGCTGGCGCGTGCCGAGGCGATTGCGCAACTGCAAAAGGCGATAGGATGATGGGATACGCGCTATTGATACTGGGCGTGCTGGCCTGGTCGGGCAGCCATCTGTGGAAACGGCTGGCCCCCGCCAGCCGACAGGGATTTGGCGAGGCCGGCAAGGGCATCGTCACGGCCGCCTCGCTGGCGGGCATCGTGCTGATGGTGCTGGGCTATCGCTGGGCGGACACGACGGTTCTCTGGGACAGCCCCAGGTTTCTGAACCATGTGAACAACCTCTTGATGCTGCTGGCCTTCTACCTGTTCGTGGCCTCGGGGATGAAGACCGGGATCACCCGGGTCATCCGTCATCCGCAACTGACCGGGGTGAAAACCTGGGCGGTCGCGCACCTTCTGGTCAACGGCACGCTGGCCGACCTGATCCTGTTCGGCGGTCTTCTGGCCTGGGCGGTGGTCTCGGTCATCCTGATCAACCGCGCTCAGCCGGTCTGGTCAAAGAACCCGCCCGCCCCGATGGGCAAGGAAATCGGCGCGCTTGTCGGCGCCGTGGTGGCGGTGCTGGCGGTGGGCTGGCTGCATGGCTGGCTGGGCCCACGGGTCTTCGGGTGACGCCATGAAACTCTATCGTCTGTTGACCGAAGACGACACCTCGGCCTTTTGCCATAAGGTGACGCTGGCCTTGAACAAGGGGTGGGAGCTGCATGGCTCGCCGTCTTACGCCTGGGATGCCGCGCGCGGGGTGATGCGCTGTGCGCAGGCCGTGGTCAAGGAAGCCCCCGGCACCTACACGCCCGAGACGAAACTGGGCGAGCAATGAGGAACCGGCGGACCGGGGGGCCAGCCCCCCGGACCCCCGGGATATTTTTGGACAGATGAAGGGGAAGGCAGCGTGAAGACCAATCCGGGGCGGTTTTTCGAGGATTATCGCGTGGGGCAGGTGATCCGCCACGCGGTGCCGCGCACCCTGTCGGGCGGCGAGCGGGCGTTCTATCACGCGCTCTATCCGGCACGCGGCGCCCTCTATTCCTCGGACGACTTCGCGCGGGCCTGCGGGCTGGCGGCATCGCCGCTGGATGACCTCATCGTGTTTCACACGGTGTTCGGCAAAAGCGTGCCCGACATCAGCCTGAACGCGGTGGCCAATCTGGGCTATGCCGAGGGGCGGTT
>CALEZJ010000341.1 GCA_937927885.1 uncultured Paracoccaceae bacterium
CTGTACACCTTCCGCTCGCTGGTCGCGGATGAATGGCGAAAGGGGCGGGTGTTGCTGGCGGGTGACGCCGCGCATCTGATGCCGCCCTTCATGGGTCAGGGCATGTGCGCCGGGCTGCGCGACGTGTGGAACCTGACATGGAAACTGGACCGCGTGCTGCGCGGCACCGCCGAGGACAGCCTGCTCGACACCTACATGCCCGAGCGCCGCCCGCATGTGACCGAGGTGATCCAGCAATCGATGTTCCTCGGGTCGATCATCTGCATTCCTGATCCGGCCGCCGCTGCCGGGCGCGATGCGATGTTCCTCGGTGGCGAGGCCCCGCCGCCCGCGCCCTTCCCGCAACTGACCGCTGGGATGCTCGCCCATGGGGCCGATGGTGCGCTGCTGCCGCTGGCGGGGGAACTGGCGCCGCATGGTACCGTGCGCCACCAGCGCCGCACCGACCGGTTTGACGCTCTGGTCCCGCCGGGCTTTGTCCTGATCGCGGATCGCACGATGGCCGGTGCCTTGCCACTGGCCGATCTGGCCGCGCTGGGGGTGCGGGTGGTGCCGATGGCCGACCGGATCAGCGCGACGGATGCCGAATTTGCCGACACCTCGGTACAATTCCTGCCGTGGATGGCGGTGCGCGGTGTGCATGCGGTGCTGGTGCGCCCCGATTTCTTCGTCTTTGGCGCCGCCGCCGATGCTGCGGGGCTGGACGACGTTCTGGGCGCCCTCGCGGCCGCTCAGGCCGCGCACGGGCTGCGGGCGGCCTGAGGCGTCACGCCGGGCGACGATCCACGACGCCCGAATCGACCAGGATACGGCGGGTTTTCAGCAGGTGGTCGCGCATCAGCGCGGCCGCCTTGTCGCTGTCGCGCGCCACGGTCGCCTCGGCCAGCGCCTGGTGCTCGGCATCGAGGTTCCGCGCCGCGCGGTCATAGGGCATGGTGGCAATGCGATAGCGTTCGGCCTGCACATAAAGCATCGCCCGCAGCCGCAGCAGCCAGGGCGAATCGCACCCTGCCACCAGCGCCGCGTGAAAGCGCGCATGCGCGTCGGTCCAGCCCGGATTGACCCGCGCCGGATCGCCCGTCAGCATCGGCGTGCGCAGCAGTTCGTGGGTGGCCGAAACCACCTGCCCCTCCCACTGCAGATCGCCGTTGCGGATGGCACTGTCGAGACAGGCGCATTCGATCATCACCCGGGTGCGGGTCAGGTCCTCCATCTCGGCCAGCGTGATCGGCGCGACGCGAAAGCCCTTGTTGGTTTCCTGCGTCACCAACCCTTCCGAGGTCAGCCGCGCCAGCGCTTCGCGCACCGCGCCCAGATTCAGGCCGCTGCGCGCGACGGTATCGGCGATGTTGATCTTGGCGTCGGCAGCAAGCACGCCCGTCAGGATGTCCGTCCTGACCTGCTCATAGGCCAGTTGCGTCATGCTGGGGCCGGTCGTCTTTGCCATGCTTGCTCCTTCGCGCGCGGGGTTCGCGCACAGTTTCGATAATCGAAGGATATGCTTTTAACATATTATGATGCAAGGTTGTTTGCTTGGTCTTCCAGCGCAGACCCGGCGCGCGGGCGGGAAGAGGGAGGCATGCCGGGGTGTCGTGTCCGCGCACCGATCCGCGCGCGCCGGTTCCGCGAACCGGCGCGGTGTCGCCGTGCAGGCCGGACGAAATCGCCAAGCGACCAGGCCCGGGCGCCAGACAGGCGCGCCGGTATGGATGCTGTCAGGATCTAGCCGACCTGGGCGGCCGCGCGCTCCAGCAGGGCGGGGGGGATGGTGCCGCCAAGGCTGCGAAGATAGGCCAGCTGTGCCGCCCGTTCGGCGGCCAGTTCCGTCGCGTCGGTCGCCATCAGTTCGGCAAAGGTGTCGGCCGCGATCACCCGGTCCGCGCCGGGCAGATCGGCGAGCGAGGGGACGAGGCCCAGAGGCCCCTCGCTCGCGGCGGCGCGGCCGCGGCTGCGATCCACGATCCAGCGCAGGACGCGCGCGTTGTCGCGAAAACCGGGCCACAGGAAACGGCCATCGGCACCCCGGCGGAACCAGTTGACGCGAAAGATCGGAACCGGCTGGCTGAAGGCATCCTTCATCGCCAGCCAATGGGCGAAATAGTCCGAGATCGCATAGCCGCAGAACGGCAGCATGGCAAAGGGATCGCGGCGCAGCGCCGCCTGACCCTCGGCGGCGGCGGTGGCCTCGGACGACAGGGTCGCCGCCCACAGAACGCCATCGACCCAGTCGCGGCTTTGAAAGACCAGCGGAAAGGTGCGCGACAGCCGCGCGCCGAACATCAGGGCGGACAGGGGCACGCCCGCCGGGTTGCTGGCGGCCGGATCGAGGGTGCTGCAATTGGTGGTGCGCACGGTGAACCGGGCGTTGGGATGCGCGGCAGGACGTCCGCATCCCGGCTGCCAGGGCTCTCCTCGCCAGTCGGTCAGGACGGGCGGCGGCGTCTCGGTCATGCCTTCCCACCAGATGTCGCCGTCGGGCGTCAGCGCGCAATTGGTAAAGATGCAGTCGCGCCCCACCATGTCCATCGCCACCGGGTTGGTGCGGGGGCTGGTGCCGGGGGCGACGCCGAAAAAGCCGGTCTCCGGGTTGACGGCGCGCATCTCGCCCTCGGCGCCGGCAAAGATCCAGGCGATATCGTCGCCAACGGTGTGGATCTTCCAGCCGGGCATGTCCTCGGGCGGGCGGACCATGGCGAAATTCGTCTTGCCGCAGGCCGACGGGAAGGCCGCGGCAACATAGGTCTTTTCGCCCTCGGGGCTTTCCAGGCCGACGATCAGCATGTGTTCGGCCAGCCAGCCGCGTTCGCGCCCGCGCGCCGAGGCCAGCCGGAGCGCCACGCATTTCTTGCCCAGCAGCGCATTCCCGCCATAGCCCGAACCATACGAGACAACCTCGTTGTCTTGCGGGAAATGGACGATCGACTTGGTGTCGGTGTTGCAGGGCCAGGGGGCCGACACCTGCCCGGGGGCGAGCGGCGCGCCGACGCTGTGGATGCAGCGGGCAAAGTCATCCTCGGGCATGCGACGCAGGACATCGGCACCCATGCGCGTCATCAGATGCATGCTGGCGGCGACATAGGCGGAATCGGTGACCTGGATGCCGAACATCTCGATCGGGGTGCCCGAGGCCATCACGAAGGGGATCACATACATCGTGCGCCCGGCCATCGCACCGCGCAGCAACCCGTCCAGTTCGGTGCGCATCGCGACCGGATCGCGCCAGTTGTTCGTGGGGCCGGCCGCATCGCGTGTGGGGGTGCAGATGAAGGTCCGGTGTTCCAGCCGTGCCACGTCATCCGGGGTTGACCGTGCCAGATAGGAATTCGGCCGCAGGACCGGGTTCAGCGGGATCAGCGTGCCCTGACCGACCAGGGTTTCGCACAGCGCCCGGTATTCCGCATCGCTTCCGTCGCACCAGTGGATCGCGGCGGGCTGGCAGCGGTCCGCGACAGAACTGACCCATTCGGTGATGCGGCTGGTCTTCGGTTGCATGCAGAGGGCTCCTTGTCCGGGCTGTTCCACTGGCGGGTTTCGGTCGCGCGCGACCCCGACCTGACCTGCTGTGCAACAGTTTGCGCAAAGCTTGCAATGGGGAATCCGACACCCGCCCGGATGTTTTCGCTAACCCTGCGCCGCTGCGGTCAAGGCGCGGGTCGAACCGCGAATGACCAGTTCCACCGGCAGGACGATGTGGCGCGGCACGCGCTGTCCATCGATCATGTCCAGGATGATCTTTCCGGCCTCGACGCCCATCTGGTATTGCTGGATGCGCACGGTGGTCAGCGGCGGGTGGATGCGATCCACCATCGGCATGTCGTTGTATCCCGTGACCGAAACATCCCCGGGACAGGACAGGTTGCGCCGTTCCAAGGCGCAGATCGCGCCGATCGCCAGCCGGTCGTTGGCACAAAGAACCGCCGTGAAGGCTGTGCCACGGGCGATCAGTTCTTCCAGACAGCGTTCGCCTTCGTTCTCGGTATAGGCGGTGGCAAAGCAGATCAGGCGCGGATCGTCGACGACGCCCAGGGCATCGCGGTGATGCAGAAAGGCCGTGTGGCGCTCGGCCCCGGTCGAGGCATTCTGCGGCCCCGCCAGCACCGCGATGCGGCGATGCCCCAGCGACACCAGATGCGTCAGGGCGCGCAACACGCCGTTGTCGTCCTGATGCACCACCGAACTGATTGCGGGATTGTCCAGGCGGCGGTTGACCGTGACAACCGGCGTTCCCGCCAGCGCGGTATCATCGACGACCTTGTCCTCGCGGCTGACGCTGGCCAGGATCAGCCCGTCGATCCCGCGCGACACAAAGCCGTTGGCGATGTCGCGTTCGCGTTTCTCGTCGCTGTCGGTGTTGCCCAGAATCGCGTAATACCCATGCGCCAGAAGGGCGCTTTCGATCCCGCGCAGCATGGGTGGAAAGATCGGGTTCTCGATGTCGGGAACGATCACGCCGATGGTCCGGCTGCGGTTGGTTCGCAGGGAATAGGCGGCGGCATTGGGCCGGTATTCCAGCTTTTCGCTGATCTCGACAATTCGTTGCACCACGGCGGGGTTGATCAGGGACCGCGTGCGCGGATCCAGCGCCCGCGAGACAGTCGACGCATGGACGCCCGCGGCCTCGGCCACGTCCTTCAAGGTTACACGTTGTCTCGCCACACTCTACCCTGCCGTCTGATGCTGGTGGACCTGTTTATCACGGCTGCAAACGTTTTCTACCCCTCGCAATGCGCCTTCGGGCGTCTACGGGGGTCAATCCGGTCAGGCAGCCCTGCGAAAATCCGTTGACGAACGCATGGCGCCATGAGATACGAGTTAGGCAATCGATTGCACAACTTGCAAAACGAAGCCCCAGTCGACCGGAATTCCCGCAGTCCGGGGCCGATCACCCCCTTTGAAGCAGATGGAAAGGCAACCATGACACCGGCACACGCAAGACAGACGTTGGGATGGATCGGGCTGGGCAGGATGGGCTATCCCATGGCCGAACGGCTGATCAAGGCAGGCCATGACGTGCGGGTCTGGAATCGCACCCGCGCCAAGGCCGAACCCCTCGCTGCCCTGGGCGCGACGCTGGTCGATCAGCCCTCGGACCTGGCGGGCTGTGACGTCGTGTTCACCATGGTGTCCAGCGGCAAGGATCTGGAACAGGTCTATTTCGGCGCGAACGGCGCAACCACCGGCGCGCGTGTTCCGGGCATCTTTGTCGATTGCTCGTCCATCGGTGTGGAACAGGGGGCCAGCATCCGCCAGCGCATCGCGGCCCTGGGCGCGCGCATGCTGGCCGCGCCGGTCAGCGGCAACGGCAAGTGCGTCCGCGCGGGCAAGCTCAGCCAGGTGGTTTCCGGTGATGCCGCCACCTTCGAGACGGTGCGCCCGCTGCTGCAGGCGATTGCCGCCAATGGCGTTGCCTATGTCGGCGAGGCCGAACTGGCCCGCACCTGCAAGATCGCCCACAATGTGCTGCTGGGCGTGGTCATTCAGAATCTGGCCGAAATCACCATTCTGGCCGAACGGGCCGGCGTGCCGCGGCACGCGTTTCTGGAATTCATCAACAATTCGGTCATGGGGTCGATCTTTACCCGCTACAAGACCCCGGCGCTGGTCAATCTGGACTGGACCACCGCCTTCACCCCGGCCCTGTTGCGCAAGGACATGGATCTGGGGCTGGCCATCGGCCGGGATCTGAACGTGCCGATGCCGGTAACTGCCGCCACGCGCGAGGCGATCCAGGCCCATTTCGGAACCGCCACGTTGCAAGACGATCCGGCGGCCTATCTGGAGAAGGATTTCGCCGCGCTGCTGGAGACTGTCGCGCTGCACGCCGGCCACCGGCTGGTAAGCGAGAACAAGACCATTCCGACGGGGCTGGAATACTGACATCGGGTTGGACACGAAACGGAAAGGGGGCCGCCCGGCGACGGGCGGCCCCTCTCGGTTTGGCCGGGTGCGCGGATCAGCCCCGGATCGCGCCAGAGAACACGTCGCCCAGCCAGTCGGCGACCAGCGGGCGATAGAGCCAGGGCATGTTGTTGCAGACGTGATTGCCCTCGGGCAGGACATGCAGCGCCACCGGGCCCCGACAGAAATCGGCGCTGGCCCGGGCCTGCGTCACCGGAAAGATCCGGTCGCGTCCGCCGTGGATCACCAGCGCGGGGAATGATGGCCCGGTCAGGCCCGCCACCGAAAAGTCGCGCGCCCGGGTGGAAACGTCCTCGGTGCCCAGGGCGTGGCGCATGTTGTCGCGGTACACCTGCGGCAACTCGGGTTCAAAGGCACCCAGATCGGCGAATCCGTTGATGGACACCACGGCCGAGGGCCAGTCCAGCAGCGCTGCCGCGCGCAGCACCAGAAAGCCGCCAAAGGCCATCCCGACCAGCCCGATGCGCCCGTCAAGGCCCGCAAGGCCGCGCAGGCGGGCGGCCACTGCATCCAGTGCCGGGGCGATATCGGGGCGCAGCGGCCCCATCGAGCGCCCCTCGCCCTGGCCCGGCCCGTCGAGCGAGAATGTCGCGATCCCGCGCGACAGGAACACCCGTTCCAGGGCGGGGAATTCCTCCTTGGTGGAATCCGACCCCGGCACGATCAGTGCCACGGGCGCGGCGGTAGCCGGGGCGACCGGCCTGCGCAGATAGCCGCGCAGGTTGCCGCCGGGGACCGCGATCTCGATCAGTTCGGCAGGCGGGTCCAGCAACGGCGCCGCCTGACGATAGAGCGCGCATTTGCGCGCTGCGGCCGCGTCCTTGGCCGCCGGGTCCTCGAAGGCCATGAACTGGCCAAAGTGATAGCAGGCGGCGGCGCGGGCAAAGGCTTCTCCCGCCGTCAACCGCCAGCCGCGGGCCAGCGCATCCTCGGCGATGGCGGCATGCCGGTCGCCTTCGGCGCACCAGGCGCCCAACCAGCCAGACCAGTCACCGGCCCGGCCGATCACCTCTTTCGCGGTGGCCGAGGGAATCCCCGCCACTTCGATGCGCGGCAGCCAATGCTCGACCACGCTCAACAGTTTTCCCGATGCGTCGCTCACAGCCATTTCTCCGCGACGGCCCGTTCGGTGCGGGCTGGCCAGACGGGTTGCGAACGGGCATCCAGCCCGGTCTCCGCCAACACGCGCGCCGAGCGTTCGCGCGCGTCCTCGATGATGGCCGTGGGGTCCATCCCGCCCAGATAGCGGCCATGGTCATAGGCAACCACCCCGTTGACCAGAACCAGTTGCGCATCGGTGCCATGCGTGGCCATGACCAGCGCCGCCACCGGATCGTCGGTCAGCCGCTGGCTGGCGCGCTCACGGGCGAACATCACCAGATCGGCGCGCTTGCCCGGTTCGATCGACCCGATGACATCCTCCATCCCCACGGCACGGGCGGCCCAGATCGTGGCCATCCGCAGCGCGGTCTCGGGGGTGATCGCGTCGCCCCGGCGGTTGTGCAGCGCCTGGAACATCACGGTGGCCTTGGTCTGTTCGACCATGTCCACGGAATAATCCACGGCCGGTCCGTCCGTGCCCAATGCGCAGGTGATGCCGCGGTCTAGCATCTGCACCCAGGGCCCGACTCCGCCGCCCCGCATCGATTCCGAGGTCGGGGTATACACCACCGAGGCCCCCGCGCGGGCGATCAGGTCCATGTCCTGATCGGTAAAGTGGATGCCGTGGATCAGCATCCAGCGATGATCGAGCACACCCATCTGGTGCAGGTATTCCACATCCGACCGCCCGGTGAGACGCTTGTACATCGTGAAACCGAAGGACATCGACAGCGACCCGCCCGACATGTGCGAGGCCACGCGCAGGTCGAGGTCGCGCGCCAGCGCCGAGCCCGCACGCACCAGCTCGTCCGAACTGCGGCCTGCCTTGGTGTGATGCGCGTTGCATTCGATCACCGCGGCGATGCGCGTCATGTCGTCGGCGCGATCGTCCAGACGCGCATGCAGGCCGCGCAACCAGTTGTCGGCCTCGGCGGGACCAAAGGGGTGATTGGGCAGGGCGGGCGTGCGGATCTGATAGGGGATTCCCACCACATGGCGCAGGCCCGCGGCGCGAAACAGCGCGATGGCCTCGTCCTCGCCACCCGGCTCGCCGCGCGCCATGGCGTGGTTGAAGAAGGTGGTGGTGCCGGTGCGCAGCATTTCCAGCGCCCCCAGTCGCCACGACGCCAGGAAATCGTCCCAGGTCATGGCCGTGCGGGACTTGCTCGACAGGCCGGCGGACCAGTGTTCCAGCCGCATCCCGTCGGCCAGGCCCTTGATCATGTTCATGTGCACATGCTGGTGCAGGTTGATCAGACCCGGGCAGACAAAGGCGCCGCCCGCCTCGATCACCCGGTCGAAGGGGCCGGTCGGAACCCGCTCCATCGGCCCGGCCGACAGGATGCGCGCGCCGTCGACCACGACGAAACCGGGGTCAAAGACCTCGCCCGCGGCGTTGACGGTGATCACACAGGCGTTTCGGATCAGAATTGTCATGCGGCTACTCCCAGACCGGCGCGGGCCAGCGTCGCGCGGCGTGCAGCGGCGGCGCGAGTGATGTCGATGGACGGGACGGGCAGGGTGCGCATCCCCCCCGCCAGGACGAACGCGGCCTCGGTGGCGCGCGTGGTGGCCAGGAAGGCCGATATCACCTTTGCGCCGATCTGCTGGTGCGGGTGATGCGCGTCGAACACCGCGATATCGGCGCGCAGGCCGACCGCCAGCGCACCGGTCTGCGTGCCCAGACCCAGGGCCACGGCGGCGTTGCGGGTCGCCATTTCCAGCGCCCGCTCCAGACTCATGGCCGTTGGGTCCAGCAGCAGCGTGTTCTGGATCATTGTCGCGGCCTTGATCTGTTCGATCATGTCCGTGGTCCAGCCGGTGCCCGGCCCTTCGGTGCCAAGGGCGCAGGGCGCCCCCGCCCGGGCGAGGGCGGAAAGCGCCCCGCTGCCGGCCCCGCGCAATCCGTCGGCGACCGGCAAGCCGATCACATGGCATCCGGATTCCAGGATCAGGCTGCGGTCCAGGTCATCCAGAACGGGTGGACAGACCAGCAGGCAACCCGAATCCAGCAACCCCATTTCCATCAGGTGATAAACCGTCGAGCGCGCCATGCGCCGCCCTTCGGCGGTTTGCGTGGCGGCATCCGCCCCCTGCGGCGCGGCGCGCAGCAGCGCCTGTCGCCCCAGCGCGCGGGCGGTTTCGATGCCGTCGCGAATCGTTGCCTCGCTGGCGCGACCCTCGGCCAGCGACCGCGGATCGGCCAGAACCGAGACCGCCGCATTGGCGACCTCGCCCGCAAGGGCCGGTGCCACCGCGGCGATGGCGCGCACGCCCCGCGCGGCAAAGACCGGCATCAGGGCGTTGATCGTGGCGGCATCGAGCGTCGCGGGCATCTCGATCAGCGCGGTGGTGACCCCGCCCGCGGCCAGCGCCGATGCGGCAAGCCCCGCGGCAATCTGGTGCGCCTCGGCATCCATCGCCCCGGCCAGCGCGGGATCCGGCTGCATCCCCGCAAAGAGATGCGTCCAGTGAACATGCAGCGCGTCGATCAACCCCGGCAGGACGACCTTGCCCGCGCAATCGACGCGCTCTGCGTCCGGCGCGTCGGGGCATTCGTCCATGGGCCCCACAGCGGCGATTTGCCCCGCTGCGTCGGTCAGCACGAAACCGCGCGGGTGGGTGCTGCGGCGGTCATCCATGGTCAGGACGTATCCGTCGGTCAGAAGATAGGGCATTGCGCGTCCTTTCGCAGATCGGCACGAGGCGCGATTCGGGTTGAAGGGGCGGCGCAGCCTGTGCGCCGCCACCGGTGTCAGAGGATCGTAACCTCGGCCGGGTATTTGTGCATGTTCTCGAACCCGGTCGCCGTGACCAGACCCATGTCGCCCAGTTGCATGCCTGCCTTCTTGTCCTGCGTGGTGGGGTTGGGCTGGATGACAAAGGTCATCCCCTCGGCCAGGGCGTCGCCGGGGTGCATCGGCGGCTTGAAACCGTTGGGAACCCCGCTGGGCGGCTGGATATCCACCCCGAACCCGTGGGCGACGCCATCGACCGTGGTATAGCCAGCATCCCGGATCATCAGCGACACATCATAAAGCTGCTGCATCGTGGTGCCCGGGCGCACGGTGGCCCACAGGGTCTCGTAGGTGTCCTTCATCGTGCGATAGATCTGGCGGTATTGTTCGGTTGGCTCGCCCAGGAAGAAGGGCCGCAGGATCTGCGAGCAATACATGCCGTAATTCACCGTCAGTTCGGTGTTGATCACGTCGCCGGCCTGCAACTTGCGGTGCGACCACATCTGATTGGGAACACAGCTGTCGGAGGCGGTCATCTGCGTGCTGTTCAGATAGAGGAAGGTGAATTCGCAGCCCGCCGCGCGCGCGGCGCTTTCGGCCAGCGTCTGGATGTCACGCTCGGCAACGCCGGGGCGCAGTTCACGCCGGAGCGCCTCCATCACCGCGTCGCAGCCCAGGGCGGCCTTGCGTTGCCAGCCGATTTCCTCGGCGCTCTTGCGCGAGCGCAGGCGCTTGATCGGCAGGCTGAGGTCGATCATCGTCGCGTTCGGCAATTCGCGGCGCAGCCCGTCGATGTCCTGATAGAAGAACTGCCCCACCAGACCAAGCTGGCCCTCGCCGATGCCGCGCGCCTTCAGTTCGTTCGCCATGGTGGCGGCGGCGCCGATGTTGCGGTGCACCTGACCGACATCCTGGATCGAGGTCAGCTCGCAGGCGTTGGGATAATGGTTGTTGTGGGTGGTCCACAGCTTGGGCTCTCCGGTGCGGGGAACCAGCAGATAGGATTCGTGAAACAGCGCCACCTGCGCGAAATAGTGGACATCCGCCTGATAATGGCGTCGATTGCCGCTGTGCCCGAAGATCAGAAGGGCATCGACCCCCTTTTCGTCCATGATGGCGCGGGCAGCCGCAAATCGGCGGTCCATCTCGGCTTGACTGAAATGGGGGTATCCGTCCTTGCTCATGGGTGATTCTCCTGTGTGGGATGAGGTGCGGCTGAAAACTACGCAAGCGATTGCATAACGGATAGCACGGGGCCTTGTCCAACACAATCTGTGGGTTCCGGATTTTCCCTTTCCGTGCCGCAGTGGTCTCCGCGAAGTCACGGAATCCAAGCAAGATTGCCACCCCTGACCGCGCACCAGCCGTCCGATCCGGCGGGTGCCCGGGTGATTCCAGCGTCTTTCTTCGGCATGGGCCGCAAGAAATGTGTTGACAGGAAGATCGAAGCCTCGCAGTCTCATGCAAACGATTGCCTCCCTGATGACAGTGCCCGGCAAAGGGCGCGCACGGGATGGCGGCAACAAGAACAGGGGAACACAGGCGTGCCAGCGGCCCAGTCCAACACCATGCCCGCCCCCGCGCAAGACGCCATCGTCCTGCGCGGACTGAGCAAGACCTATCGCACCCGCGACCATGGCGACGTCTTTGCCCTTCAGCCGATGACGCTCGATCTGGCGGCCGGCTCGTTTGTGGCGCTGGTCGGCCCGTCGGGCTGTGGCAAGTCCACGTTGCTGAAAATTCTGGCGGGTATCCAGAAACCCTCCACCGGCGAGGCGCTGATCCACGGCCAGCCGGTCGGTGCCGCGCGCGGGGATGTCGGCGTGGTGATGCAATCGCCGGTGCTGTTTCCCTGGCGGTCGATCCTGCAGAACGTGATGCTGCCGGTGAACGTGCTGGGGTTGGACACCGCGCGTCACCGCACCGTGGCGATGGACATGCTGAAACTGGTCGAGCTGGAGGGTTTCGAGCGCCGCTATCCGCGCGAATTGTCCGGCGGGATGCAGCAGCGCGCCGCCATCGCCCGCGCGCTGGTCACGGACCCCAAACTGCTGCTGATGGATGAACCCTTCGGCGCGCTGGATGCGATGACGCGCGAGCACATGAATGTCGAATTGCAGCGCATCTGGATGGAAAAGAAGAAGTCCGTCCTGTTGATCACCCATTCCATCCCCGAGGCGGTTTTTCTCGCCGACCGCGTTCTGGTGATGTCGCCGCGCCCTGGCCGCATCATCGAGGACATCACCATCGACCTGCCGCGTCCACGTCCCATGAGCCTAATGGGCAGCCCCGACTTCGGCCGCTACGTCGCGCAGATTCGTGAAATATTTCAGGCGCAGGGCGGGCTTGACGCATGACCATGACCGAAACACGCACTCCGGCGGATGCGGGCAGCCCGGCGCGGCCCTCGCGCCTTGCAGGCAAGATCCGCGACTGGCTGGTGACGCTGGGCTGCTTTGCCCTGACCATCGGCGCCTGGGAGGCGGCCGTGCACGCGATGAACGTGCCCAGCTATGTCGTTCCCGCGCCGACCGAGATTGTCGCGGCGCTGCACCGCGGGCTTTCCAGCGGCTTGTACCTGCGCCACCTGTCCCACACGCTGCAGGCCTGCCTGATGGGCTTTGCGATCGGCAGCCTGATCGGCATTGCCCTGGGCGCCGTGATCGCCAGCTTCCGCTTCGCCGAACTGATCGTCTATCCCTATGTGATCATGTTCAAATCCATGCCCAAAGTGGCGCTGGCGCCGCTGTTCACACTGTGGTTCGGGCTGGGCATCACGTCAAAGATCGTCTCGGCGTCGATCATCTGCTTCTTTCCCTTGCTGGTGAACACCATCGCCGGGTTGCGATCGGCCGACGAGGACCGGATCAGCCTGATGAAATCCATGGGGGCGACGCCCTTCCAGATTTTCTGGTATCTGCGGTTTCCCAGCGCCTTGCCATTCATCATGGCGGGACTGGAACTGGCCGTGGTTCTGGCCCTGATCGGGACCATTGTGGCGGAATTCGTCGGCGCCCGTGCCGGGCTGGGTACGCTGATCCAGATCCAGAATGCCAACATGGACGGACCCGGGCAGTTTTCGGTCCTGATCCTGTTGTCGGTGATCGGACTGACCATGAACGTGATCGTCCGCAAGATCAAGAAATGGGTCCTCTTCTGGGATCCTTCGGCCCAGGGCGATGACCCCGGGACTCAAATCTGACCTGACCGAAACAACCCATTCCAACCGGTAGGAGTGCCTCCCATGCATCGTCCTGAAATCGACCGTCGCAAGCTTCTGGCCATGATGGGGGGCGGCGCTCTGGCCGGAACCCTGATGACCCCGGACCGGGTTTTCGCCCAGGCGCTGCAACGGGTGAACTACATGTTCGCGTTCAACAGCCTGTCGACCACGGTGGCGAACCAGACCTCGATCCCGCGCCATTTCGGCATGTTCGAGGCCGCCGGCCTGCAGGTCGAGCAATCCCCGTCCTCGGGCGGGCCGAACGTTTCGGTGCAACTGGTGGCCAGTGGTGACCAGGACGTCGGGTCTGGCGTGATCGAACCGGCTCTGCGGCAACTCGCGCAGGGCATCGACATGGGGATCGTGTATTTCTACAACCAGATCCGCCGCAACAACACGGTGATCGTGGTCAACCCCGACAGCGATATCCGCTCGCTGGCCGACATGCGCGGCAGGTCGCTGGGGGTCACGGCGCTGGGTTCGGGGCCGGGGCAGGTGATCGGCCTCGCGCTCGAGGAACTGGGGATCGACTTTGACACCGAGGTGCCGCAGGTCGCCGTCGGCATCGGGGCGCAGGCGCTGACCGCGCTGCGCAACGGCGAGGTCGATGCCTATACCGCCGCCGTCGGCACCGTTTCGACCATGGAGGCGCTTGGCGAGCGGTTCCGTTTCCTCGACATGCCGTCCTGGGTGAATGACGTGATCGGGCCGGGCCTGTTCACCAGCCGCCGCTATATGGAAAGCAACCGCGCCACGCTGGTGGAAATCGGCCGGATCGTCGCCAAATCCACCGTTTTCGTGATGAACAACCCCGAAGCGGCGATCCGCATCCATTGGGCGCTCTACCCCGAGCAGCAGCCCACCGGTCAAAGCTTCGAGAACGCGCTGGCCACCACGCTGATCGGCATGGAACGCCAGATCGACGTCCTCAGGTTCCAGGACGGCGATACCGTGCAGAAGTTCGGCTACATGTCGCCCGAAGCAGTGGACCGCTTCCTGCGCGTCAACCGTCTGCACGAAGTGGTCACCGACCCGGCCCCGTATTTCACCAACGACCTGATCGACGAGATCAACGACTTCGACGTGCAGGAGATGGTGGATCTGGCCCGCAACTTTACCATGCCCTGATCCGGGGCCTTGATGCGGGGCCCCGCAAGGGGGCCCCGACACGGTCGCGCGCCCGGTGTGTCCCCTCACCCGGGCGCCGCCAATCCCGCATTTGCCCAGCCCCCGGCCGCCGCACGATCTGCGGCGAAGGAAGAGTCTTGCCATGACCCCAGTCACCGCCCTGAACCCGCGCATCCTGCAACCGGGGGACATCGATCCCAACTGGCGCTGGGATCGCCACCTGCCCGCCCTCGGCCATACCGCGGTCGACTTCGAACGCCGGGTCGATCACGACCGCCTGCGCCGTTACCGGCTCAGCCGGGCGCGGCAGGCGCTGCGGCAATCGGGGTGCGGGGCCTTGCTGACCTTCGATGTGAACAACATCCGCTACATCTCGGGCACCAAGATCGGCGAATGGGAACGCGACAAGATGTGCCGCTTTGCCCTTCTGGCGGCCGACGAGGAACCCTATGTCTGGGATTTCGGATCGGCGGCGGTGCATCACCGCGAGTATTGCGACTGGCTGGACCCCGAGCGCATGCGGGCCGGCGTCGTCGGCATGCGCGGCACCATCCCGCCCTCGTTCGGGCTGATGAAACGCTATGCCGAGGAAATTGCGGGCCTCTTGCGCAAGGCGGGGGTCGCCGACATGCCGGTGGGCGTGGATTATGCCGAAACCGCCATGTTCTTTGCCCTGCAAGAGGCCGGCGTCAAGGTGGTGGACGGCCAGCAGATCATGCTTTCGGCGCGCGAGATCAAGAACGTCGACGAAATCCACCTGCTGACCCAGGCCGCCAGCATGGTGGACGGCGTCTATCACATGATCTGGGAAAACCTCAAACCCGGCATCCGTGAAAACGACATCGTCGCCATGGCGAACAAGATGCTCTATGAAATGGGCTCGGACGATGTCGAGGCGATCAACGCCATCGCCGGCGAGCGCTGCAATCCGCATCCGCACAACT
>CALEZJ010000342.1 GCA_937927885.1 uncultured Paracoccaceae bacterium
GGTGAGGGTGCAGGAACCCGCCGATCTGAACCGGCTGTCGGCCCGCATTGCCGCGATGCCCCGCGCGCATGCCGGTGGCAATACGGCGGTGGGGGATGCGATTCTGGCGGCGGTGGACCTGTTCGATCAGGTCCGGGACTGCGCGCATTGGGTAATCGATGTTTCGGGCGACGGCGACGAGAACGAGGGATTCCGCATCGGACTGGCGCGGCCATCGAGGGGGTGGCAACCGGCATGGCGATCACCAATTTCTATCGCCGCCATGTCGTGACACCGGGCGGATTTGTCATCACGGCTGCCAACCATGATGATTTCTTTCGCGCCATGCGCGAGAAACTGCTTCGCGAACTCATCCCCCCCATCGCCGCGCGGCGCGAGGAACGCTGGCTGGCGGGTTTTCTGCAGCGGCGAACACCTTGAAGGCTTTTCTTCGCCGGTGAAACCCCTATGCTGGCCGGGCGGGTACCGCGACCACAGCGACGAGACAGGGCATGCAACGCGGAATCGATTACGGAAACCTGATGCACCGGGCGATGCGCGGTCTGATCCGCGAGGTGCTCGAACGGATCGCGACCGACGGATTGCCGGGAGCGCATCACTTTTTCATCACGCTCAACACCCGCTATCCGGGTGTGCAGATGGCGGATTGGCTGCGCGCGCGCTATCCCGACGAGATCACCATCGTCATCCAGCACTGGTACGAAAACCTGGTGGTGGACGAGAGCGGCTTTGCCGTCACGCTGAATTTCGGCAACCAGCCCGAGCCCCTGATCGTGCCTTTCGATGCGATCACCACCTTTGTCGATCCCTCGGTCGAATTCGGTCTGAAATTCGAGACCCACGACGACGAAGAGGACGACGAGGACGAGGATGACGACGAGGCTCCGATGCTGAAATCCCCGCCCGAGCCCCAGAAGGCGGGCGAAGTGGTCAGTCTGGACAAGTTCCGCAAGTGAGGCCGGGGTCAGGGGGCGCGCGCGCCCCACTCGGTCGGCGGCCTCACCCCCCTGAGGATATGTGAGCTGGAAAGAAGGGTGCGCGCGGGTTTCCCGTGACCCCAGCAGGAGAAGCGCATGAGCAAATCGCTGGCGCGGGTGCGCGCCGCCATTGCCGAGGCTGGCCTGTCGGCGCGGATCATGGAACCGGGTCCGTCGCGAACGGCCGAGGCAGCAGCACTGGCCTGCGGCTGCGAGCTGGACCAGATCGTCAAGTCGCTGGTGTTTCAGGGACAGGGCGGGCGGATTCATCTGTTCCTGACAGCCGGTGGGCGCAGGCTGGAACCGCTGCGGGCGGCGGCGCTGGCGGGCGAACCCCTGGTGCGCGCCGAGGCAGCCGTTGTGCGGCGCGAGACCGGATTTGCCATAGGCGGCGTGGCGCCTCTGGGACATCTGTCTGCGCCGCAGGTCTTTGCCGATCCGCGCCTGTGCGATTTTGCGCTGGTCTATGCGGCAGCGGGCACGCCGGACCATGTCTTCGAGGTCGAACCTCGCGCGCTGATCGCCGCCTGCGGCGCCCGACTGGCCGAGTTCGCGTCATGAGCCTGCCCGATCCCCTCGACGATCCCGGTTTCTATGACCATGTCGTGGAAAAACGCTTCATGGCCTGGTTGATTGACCTGGTGGTGACGCTGGTCCTGGTCCTGCTGGCGGGGCTTTTCACCGCTGGCGTTGCGCTGTTCCTGTTTCCGCTGGTCTGGTCGGCGGTGGCGATTGCCTATCGCACTGTCCTGCTG
>CALEZJ010000343.1 GCA_937927885.1 uncultured Paracoccaceae bacterium
CGGCGAACACGAGGCCGCGATCGAGGCGTACGGCAACGGCATAGGTCATATCGGCCCTCGTCGCGCAATCGAATCGAGCGGCTACTGCTGACCGGCCGCCGCCGCGACATTGACCTCGACGGCGAGCGATTCACCTGCGCCACCTCGTCGCGATCCACGGATCGGCGCCGCGTGGTGGGCATCGAGCCCGGCGGAGAGGCGCACGTAGTGATCCGTCGGGCAGAGGCGGTTCGCCACGTCGAAGCCGAGCCAGCCGAGCCCGTCGACGTAGGCCTCGGACCAGGCGTGGTGGGCGACGGCATGCGTCGCCTCGCCGGTCAGCAGGTAGCCTGTGACGTAGCGCGCCGGGATGCCCGCCAAGCGCGCCGCGGCGATGAAGATGTGCGCGTGGTCCTGGCAGACCCCGCGCCCGGCGGCGAGGGCCTCGGCGGCCGTCGTCTCGGCGCTCGTCACGCCCGGAAGGTACTCGACGCGATCCCGGATGGCGTCCATCAGCGTGTGCAGCCAGGGGATGATGTCGGCCCCGGGGCCAGCGGACGTCAGCGCCGCGATGGCGGGCGTCGCCTGCGTCAAGCCTGTGCGCCGCAGGTGGACCCGCAGCGGCACGGCCTCGAGGAGGCCGAGCACGACCCCTGCCCTGTCCTCGGTCTCGACCGTGCCCGTTGCCGTGAGCTCGATCTCCTGGTGCCGCGTGTTGACCACGAGGAGGTGCAGACTGTTGCCGAAGCCGTCCCGGCCTTCGCGCAGCGTTGCGGCGGGCGAGGTCGGCGTAATCGGCCTGGCGTTCAACCCCTGTCAGCGAAAGGCCCGGGATACGACACCCCAACGCCAGTAGGGCAACCCCCGCACCGCAGCCCAATTCCAGCACCGACTGCCCGGCGCGCGCCTCCACTGCCGCGGCCAGCAGCACCGGATCGGTGGCGGCACGGTAGCCCCGACGCGGCTGCCATATCGCCAGACGACCGCCCAGGAACACGTCCCGCGTCAGCGCCGCATCATCCATCCAGCGGCACGCCATTGTCGCGCAGGATCGCGCGCGCCATGAACAGATCGGCGTCGCGCACAAACAGCCGCTGCGGCACGATGGCCAATGCGCTCATATGGACGTCGGTGGTAAACGACTCTATACCTTCGCCGGTCAAGAGGGCGGTTGCAAAGGGGATGAGTGTCGGATCACTCGTGCGCAGCAGTTCTTTCATGACAGCAGTTAACGGCATGCCTCCGGGCTTGTCAAAGCAGAGGCCCGAGGCGATGTCGCGACCCACCCCCCTGGATGCCCTGGCCCTGGCCCTCAGCGACGACATGGCGCGGGTGAACACCCTGATCCGCGAGCGCATGGCCTCGGAAAACGCACCGCGCATCCCCGAAGTGACCGCGCATCTGATCGAGGCGGGCGGCAAGCGCATCCGCCCGATGCTGACGCTGGCCGCGGCAACCTTGTGCGGCTATGTCGGCGATGCGCATGTCAAGCTGGCAGCGACGGTCGAATTCATCCACACCGCGACGCTTCTGCACGATGACGTGGTCGACGAAAGCGCCAAGCGGCGCGGACGACCGACGGCCAACCTGCTATGGGACAACAAATCCTCGGTTCTGGTCGGGGATTACCTGTTTGCCCGCGCGTTCCAGATGATGGTCGAACCCGGCAATCTGCGCGCGCTGGGCATCCTGTCGAATGCTGCTGCGGTGATCGCCGAGGGCGAGGTGCTGCAACTTACGGTGGCCCAGAACATCGATACCGCGGAAGAAACCTACCTGCAGGTGATCCGGGGCAAGACCGCGGCGTTGTTCTCGGCGGCGACGCAGGTCGGACCGGTGCTGGCCGACGCGCCCGAGGATCAGGTGCAGGCGTTGTTCGACTATGGCGACGCACTGGGCATCTGTTTCCAGATCGTGGACGACTTTCTGGATTACGGCGGGGCGGGTGACCGAACCGGCAAGAATCTGGGCGACGATTTTCGCGAATGCAAGCTGACATTGCCGGTTATTCGGGCGATTGCGGCGGGTGGGGCGGCAGAACGGCCATTCTGGGAGCGAACGCTGGGCCTGGGGCAGCAGAATCCTGGTGATCTGGAGCACGCCATGGCGCTGATGGCACGCCACGGAACGCTGGAGAGCACGCGGCAGGCGGCGCTGGACTGGGCGGGGCGTGCGCGCGCGGCGCTGTCACCACTGCCGGATCACGCACTGCGGGGATTGTTGTCTGATCTTGCGGATTTCGTGGTCGAGCGGGTCAGTTGACGGCGCGTACGGCGTAACGGGCGCATCCCCCCTCATGCACTGCCCAGACTGCGGGTCGCGGCAACGAAGCGACCCGGCAACGCCAGCGCCTCGGCGGCGGCGGTCAGCGACGCCTTGTCGGCAAAGAGCCCAAAGCAGGTGGCTCCAGATCCGGTCATCCGGGCCAACCGGCAACCGGGCTGTGCCGCGATCTGATCCAGGATCGCGCCGATTTCCGGCATCAACCGGCGCGCCGGTGCCTCCAGGTCATTGCGCTGACCGGTGAGCCACTGGCACAGGTCCGCGGAATCGCGCCAATGTGGCAGGACCTCGGGCATCGGGGGGTTGCTCTTTTGCGTCAGGGCCTTGAAGACGGATGGGGTTGACAGCCCCTGCCCCGGATTGACCAGGAGCAGCCAGAGCGCCGGTACCCCGTCCAAGGGCTGGACCACCTCGCCCAGCCCCCGCATGCGAGCGGGTTGCGGAGCCAACATGCAGACTGGCAGATCGGCCCCCAGACCCATCAGGGCCGACGTCTCGGGCAGCGCGCACCCCTGAGCGTCGGCCAGCAGATGCAGCGCGGCGGCCGCGTCTGACGAGCCGCCCCCCATTCCCGAGGCCAGCGGCAGCGCCTTGTCGAGGTGAAAGGCCGCGTGCCGCGCCCCCGCAAGCCGCGCCGCGCGCAGCACCAGATTGTCGCTTTCTGCCGACAGCGCATCCCCGTAGCGCCCCGAAAGGGCCAGCGTCAGTTCCTCGCCCGCCGCCAGCGACAACCGGTCGCCCACTTCGGCAAAGACAACGATCGAGTCGAGCAAGTGATAGCCATCAGCACGCTGCCCGGTCACATGCAGCGTCAGGTTGATCTTGGCCGGAGCCAGCCGCGACGCCATCAGCGCGCCGGGTGCAGCGGCGCCTCGCCCGCCTCGCTGCGCACCGCGTCCAGCCCGATCTCAAGCTTGCGGCGGATACGAGCCTCATCAAGGTCGTCCGCAGGCGCAAAGGACAGCGCGCGGCGCCACTGGAACCGGGCCTCGCGTTCGCGCCCGACTGCCCAATAGACATCACCCAGATGGTCGTTCAGGATCGCATCGGTCGGCGCCAGTTCCACGGCGCGCTCCATGTGCGGCAGCGCTTCGCTATAGCGGCCCAGCCGGAACAGCGCCCAAGCGAGCGAGTCCAGGATATAGCCGCTGGACGGTTCGCCAGCCACCGCGCGCTCGATCATTTCGAGCGCCTCGTCCAGGTTCTCGCCGCGTTCGACCAGCGAATAACCCAGGTAATTCAGAAGCGAAGGCTGGTCAGGCTGGATCGCCAGAGCGGCGCGGAAATCGGCCTCGGCGGCGGGCCAGTCGTTCAGCCGCGACCGGACTATGGCACGCGCATATAGCGTCTGCCACTCTGGCGCGCGGCCCGTTTCGTCCAGGATGCCCAGGGCGCGGCTATAAGCCACGTCAGCGGCGGCAAACTGACTGTCCCGGCGCAGGAAATCGCCCAGCACACTGAGCGCGGCAAAAGAGCGCGGGTTGGTGGTGGCCAGGTCGTTCAGAATGGCAATCGCTTCGCTGCGCTGGCCCAGCGTTTCCAGCACCTGCGCGCGGCCCATGCTCGCTGCCATCCCAAAGACATCCTGCGCCGGAATGCGCGCATAGGCAGCGGCGGCGGCTTCGGGCTGGCTCAACGATTCAAAGATGCGGCCGATCAGCAGTTGCGCGTCGGTCAGATCGGGGTTCAGCCAGACCGCTGCCTGCGCATAGAGGATCGCCTCGTGCAGGTTTTCCGAGGCTTCCATCGCGCTCGCCATGACGGAAAAGACCTCGGCCATCCCCTTTGTCGGGCTGTCGATCAGATCGAAAGGCAGAGCCCTGCGGGCCTCGAAGGCCTCGCGCAGTCGCCCCAGCATCGGGTCGATCGAGCCCGCGAAAACGTCGTCGATCAGCGCCAGCGCGTCGTCAAAGCGTTCGGTCTGGCCCAAGAGCAGCGCGTAGGCGACATAGCCCCGCCGGTTCAATGCCTGCGAGACGCCGTCGGCAGGGTCCTCGATCAGAGCGACCGCGCCTTCGACGTCACCGACCAGGGCGCGCGCCAGGGCGCGGCAGTAGACAGAGAACGGACGCATCCCCTCGATGCGTGCCACCGCATCGAATGCGGCTTCGGCGTCGGACATCCGCCCGGCGGCCAGATGCGCCCAAGCCACCGCCAGCGACGAGATAAGCCGGTGGACTGGGGCGTTACCCGCGGTCAATTCCAGCACCGAAGCCGGGTCCTGCTGCACGAAACCCTGTGCGATCAGAACCAACGCTGCGGCAGGATTGCTGGCGTCGAGCGCGCGAAGCGAGGTCGCCGCACGCACCGCCAAGGCGGTCTCTCCGGAAGACAGGGCACCCAGCACCAGCGCCTCGAGCGTCGCGGGGTTATCGGGCCGCGCAAGATGCAGGCGCTCGAGATAGGGCAGCGAGCCTGCGAAATCGGACTGCGACCCTGCGAGACGGGCGGCCAGAAAGGCCCCGGCTTCGTCCGATTGCGCGGAGGCTGGCCCCGCCGCCGCGGCCCAGAGCCCGGCACAGAGGATCGAGGACAGGATCAGGCGGCTCTGGCTGGACAAGGGGATTCCTCGCGCTCGGGGACTGACCCCAGATGTAGCGGTCCTCTCCCCCAAGGGCAACCGGCGCTGGCGCCGCACCGCCCCCGGGGCCATCACGCAAACGCGAGTCTGGCGTCACATGTTGGGATAGTTCGGTCCGTCGCCACCCTGCGGCGTGGTCCAGACGATGTTCTGCGACGGGTCCTTGATGTCGCAGGTCTTGCAATGCACGCAGTTCTGGAAGTTGATCACGAACTCTGGCTTGCCAGCCTTTTCGACCACCTCGTAAACCCCCGCCGGGCAATAGCGCTGCGCGGGTTCGGCGAATCTGGGCAGGTTGACAGCGATCGGCACCGAGGCGTCCTTCAGCCGCAGGTGCGGCGGCTGGCTTTCCTCATGGTTGGTAAAGGCGAAACTGACGTTGGTCAGACGGTCAAAGGACAGCACGCCATCGGGTTTCGGATACTCGATGACCTTGTAATCCTTGGCCTCTCCGGTGGCCTTGGCGTCGCTGATCCGGTGGCGCAGCGTGCCGAACAGGCTGAACCCCAGCGTATTGGTCCACATGTCCAGCCCACCCAGCGCCAACGAGGGCAAGAGACCCCACTTCGACCACATCGGCTTGACGTTGCGCACCTTTTTCAGGTCCTTGCCGATCACGCCCCCGCGCACCGCCTCTTCATAGGCCAGCAGTTCGTCGCCCTCGCGCCCGGCTTGCAGCGCAGCAAAGGCAGCCTCGGCAGCCTCGATCCCCGAATGCATGGCATTGTGGTTGCCCTTGATGCGCGGCACGTTGACCAGACCCGCCGAACAGCCCAGCAGAACGCCACCCGGGAAGGTCAGTTTCGGGATCGACTGCCAGCCGCCCTCAGAGATCGCCCGCGCACCATAGGCCACGCGCTTGCCGCCCTTCAGCAACTCGGCCACCATCGGGTGATGCTTGAAGCGCTGGAATTCCATATAGGGATAAAGGTGCGGGTTCTTGTAGTTCAGATGCACCACGAACCCGATCAGAACCTGATTGTTCTCGAAGTGATAGAGGAAGCTTCCGCCGCCTGCGTTGCCACCCAGAGGCCAGCCCATCGTGTGGGTGACGGTCCCCAGACGGTGCTTTTCGGGGTCGATCTGCCAGATCTCCTTCATCCCGATGCCGAATTTCTGCGCGCAATGACCCTTGGACAGTTCGAACTTCTCGATCAACTGGCGCGCCAGCGAGCCGCGTACGCCTTCGGCGATGAAGACATATTTGCCGTGCAATTCCATCCCGGGCTCGTAATTCGCGCCCATCGCGCCGTCCGAGTCCTTGCCGAATTCGCCCGCGACCACGCCCTTCACGCGGGTGCCCTCCATGACCAGCTCGCTGGCTGCCATGCCGGGGAAGATCTCGACGCCCAGCGCCTCGGCCTGTTCGGCCATCCAGCGGCAGACATTGCCCATGCTGACGATATAGTTGCCGTGGTTCGACATCAGCGGCGGCATCGGCCAGTTGGGCACGCGAATTTGCCCCGCTTCACCGATCATGTAGAAATTGTCATGCGTGACCGGCACGTTCAGAGGGGCGCCCTTTTCCTTCCAGTCGGGGATCAGACGATCCAGCCCCGAAGGATCCAGCACCGCGCCCGACAGGATATGGGCGCCAACCTCGGAC
>CALEZJ010000344.1 GCA_937927885.1 uncultured Paracoccaceae bacterium
CAGCCGCGCCTCGGCCAGCACGGCGAGGGTTTCCACCGCCGCCTCGGTCAGGTCGAACTCCAGTTCGTTGATATAGACCTTGCGCTCGCCGCGGGAAATCACCAGCGACGACACCTGAATCCCCGCCTTTTGCACCACCGCCAGTTTGCGGTTCAGCGCGATCAGCGCCAGCACCAGCACCAGCGCCGTGATCAGCAGGAGGCTGGCAAAGACGATCAGCACGAAGATGACCGCGCGGTAGCTGACCATCACCTCGGCGAATGTGGTGCCCGACTGGGCGAGGATCTCCAGCAGTCGCAGTTCGGCCTGACCGGTCAGGTCCGAGTTCTCGGCAAAGATCTGCAACACCCGCGCGTTGAATTCGTTGGTGTCGGGCAGGCTGATGAACAACAGGATGGCGGCCGCCGCCAGGATGAGGACGATGGCCGCCAACCCGAGCTGGATCGCGCGGGAACCGCCGCGCGTCAGGCTGTTTTCAGAAATTGAGGTAGTGTCCACCGGTGTAGCCCGCGTTTGCTGGTGCAGAGTTGCTCGTCACTGTGGACAAAACATTCTGCAAGGTCCAGCCGGCCTGCGCGAGTCGGGCCTGAAGATACTGCGCGGCAGCCTGCGCGTTGCACGCCCCGCCGCGGATTTCCGCCACGCCGTAAGCGAGCTGCACCGGGCTCTGGCGCGAGGCGCGGTATTCGGCATAGCAGGCCGCCGAGGCGGGCATGGCCAGCACCATCGTGGCGCCGAGGGCAAGAAGAAAGGGTCTGAGTCGCATGGTCGTGATCCTTGGGCGATGAGGGGGCCGGAGTGGGTCCGGATTGACGAGGACCATGCCCATCCCCTTGCCGCTATGCAATATCGGCCCCCCCGGTGCGGGCAGGTTATCCGATAGCCGGGCCCGGTTATTGCCTGTCCGGGCGGTCATGGTCAGTCTGGGACCGTGGACCTCTGAACCCTTCGGGCACCTCGTGCGACCCATGCGCAGTGCCGATCCGTCACACCCGTTCCAAGGAGTTACCCCATGACCTTTCCCGGATCCCTTTCGCTCGCCTTCCTGCCGCGACGCCTGACGCTGCTTCTGGCCGCGGCTGCCATCGCCCTGGCCGGGGTCAGCGCGACCCCCCGGCAGGCGCAGGCCAGCACGGATGACATCCTGCGGTTCCTCGCCGGGGTGATCATCGTCGCCGCGATCATCAACGCGGTCGACGACAACCACCGGCCCCAATACATCAGCCGCTGGGTGCTGCCCGATTCCTGCCTGGAGACCGTGCGCGCCAACTGGCGCACCATCGATGTCTATAACTCCCGGTGCCTCGATCGCGCGGGCTATCACGGACTGCCGCATCAGTGCCGCTATGATTACCAGTATCAGGGCCGCAACCGGTCTGGCTATGTCGCGGAATGCATGTGGGACGCCGGCTATCGTCGTCAGGGCGCGCAGCCCGTGGTGCCGCCGCAGGTGCAGGGACAGGTCCTGCCGTCGCATTGCGCGATGACCTATCGCCAGTCCGGCGTCCGCGTGAACGGCTATTGGGCCGGCTGCCTGACGAATGCGGGCCTGCACAACCTGCCGCGCCAGTGCCGGGTGACGTCGACCGCGGGCGATGCGATCTACAACGCGGACTGCCTGGTGGATGCCGGTTACCGGCGCGCCCGCCGCTGAGGTGCTCCCGGTGCTGCGTGGCGACGTCTGACGAAACCCTTTTCTAACGAATGCCGTTTATCGTCGCCCTGCCCCGCCAGAGTTGATACCTGCATCGGCCCCGGCGTGGCAGCAGACCTGGACAGCCCGGCCCCCCAGCCGGGTGGGGCGGTCCCCTCGGGGCCGCCCCGTTTCGTTTGCCTCCCCGTTTCGGTTGCCTACCCGCCCGCCGCGTGATTGAACGGGGCCATGCCTGACCTTGGTCCTGAAACCGCCTTCGGCCTGTCCCTGGCCCTGACCCGTATCGCCGGCGCCGACGAGGCCGGGCGCGGGCCACTGGCCGGGCCGGTGGTCGCCGCCGCCGTGATCCTGCACCCGAACCGCATTCCCCCCGGGATCGACGACAGCAAGCGCCTGAATCCATCCACGCGTGAGGCGCTGGCGCCCCTGATCCGCCAACAGGCGCTGGCCTGGGCCGTCGCCGAGGCGAGTGTTGCCGAAATCGACACGCTCAACATCCTGCAGGCCAGCCTGCTGGCCATGCGGCGCGCCATCGAGGCGCTGTCGCCATCCGCCGAAGCCGTGCTGATCGACGGCAACCGGATGCCAAGGGGACTGACGATCCCGGCCCAGACGCTGGTCAAGGGCGACGCGAAAAGCCTGTCGATCGCGGCCGCCTCGATCCTGGCCAAGGTCGAGCGTGACCGCATCATGTCTGAACTTTCGCGCGCAAACCCCGGATATGGCTGGGAAAAGAACGCGGGCTACCCCACGCCCGAGCACCTGTCGGCGCTGCAATCGCGGGGCGCGACCCCACATCATCGGCGCTCGTTCGCCCCCGTGCGCAAGATGTTGTGTGAAGAACGTTAAATAATGCCCTGATTCAAAAAGGAATTGACGGCGAGTCGTCTTTGAATCATCTTGTCACACAACGGAGCGCCGCAAACAAAGAATGGCGCCCGAACGAGGCAGTGATGGCAACAAAGACCCGGGCGCCGGTGGCCGAGAGGCTTCCGCTCGACCAGATACTTGCGGGTGATTGTATCGAGGTGATGAACGGGCTGCCGGAAGGCAGCGTCGATCTGATCTTCGCCGATCCCCCCTATAACCTTCAACTGAAGGGCGCCCTGCATCGGCCGGACAATTCCGCCGTCGATGCCGTGACCGACCACTGGGACCAGTTCGCCAGCTTTGCCGCCTATGACCAGTTCACCCGCGACTGGCTGGCGGCGGCGAGGCGGCTGTTGAAACCCGATGGCGCGATCTGGGTGATCGGCAGCTACCACAACATCTTTCGCGTCGGCGCGGCGTTGCAGGATCAGGGTTTCTGGGTTCTGAACGATGTAGTCTGGCGCAAGTCGAACCCGATGCCCAACTTCAAGGGCAAGCGGCTGACCAATGCGCATGAGACGCTGATCTGGGCCTCACGCGGGGAAAGCTCGAAATACACGTTCAACTACGAGGCGCTGAAGGCCCTGAACGAGGGCACGCAGATGCGCAGCGACTGGGTGCTGCCGATCTGCACCGGGCACGAGCGGCTGAAAGACGAGGATGGCAACAAGGCCCATCCGACGCAAAAGCCCGAAAGCCTGCTGCACCGCGTGCTGCTGGGCACGACGAACCCGGGCGATGTGGTGCTGGACCCGTTCTTTGGCACCGGCACCACCGGCGCCGTCGCGCGCATGCTGGGCCGCCATTTCATCGGGATCGAGCGCGAGGAGGCCTATCGCAAGGCCGCCACCGCACGGCTGGAGCGTATCCGCCCGCTGGATGCCTCGGCGTTGGAGACCACCGGATCCAAGCGCGCCGAACCCCGCGTACCCTTTGGCCAACTGGTCGAGCGTGGGCTGTTGCGACCGGGCGAGGTGCTGCTGTCCCCGCGCGGCAAGCCCGCCAAGGTGCGCGCCGATGGATCGCTGGTCAGCGAGGCGCATCGCGGATCGATCCACCAGGTCGGCGCCGCGCTGGAAGGCGCGCCTTCGTGCAACGGCTGGACCTATTGGCAGTTCAAGCGCGACGGCCAGCTGATCCCCATCGACATCCTGCGTCAGCAGATCCGTGCCGAGATGCTGCACGACTGACGCCCAACCGGTTTACCGCCAGCGTCCAGGCCCCAAGCCCGGACGCCACTTATCCCCCGCCAGCAATGGTGGGGGGTTTTTTTCAATCCTGACCCTTCTTCGCCTCGGCCGCCGCCTTCATGCGGGCCAAGAGCGCGGCCTTGTCGGTCTCGGCGCCCGGTTTGCCGCGCGGGTGTTCGTTGACCGTCTTGTTGCGCGGTTCCTTGCGCGCGCCCTTGGGATTGCCCGACTTGCCGTAATCCATCGCTCTATTCCTTCGTCATCTCATGCTGATAGCGCAGTTGCGCCACCGCCTCGTTGCGATCGGCGCGGCGCAGGTCGCCCAGCGTCTGCTCGACATAACTCATATGCGCCTCGGCGGCCAGACGCGCCGCCTTCGGATCGCGCGCCTGAATCGCCGCGTTGATCGCCCGGTGCTGTTCCAGCAGCATGTCCCGCGTCGTGCGCTGGCGGAACATCTGCTGACGGTTATAGAAGACCCCCGCGCGCAAGAGGTCGAACATCGCCCGCATGACATGCAGCATGATGATGTTGTGGCTGGCCTCGATGATCGCCAGATGGAATTCGGCATCCAGCGCGGCCTCGTCGGCAGGGTTCTTCTTCTGATGCGCGGCCTCCATCTTGTGGAACACCGCGGCGATCACCTTGAGGTCGGTGTCCGACCCGACACGCGCCGCCCGTTCGGCGGCCATGCCTTCGAGGTCGCGGCGAAAGCTGACGTAATCGAACACCGCCTCGTCATGGCTGGCAAAGAGCGTCGTCAGCGCCTCGGAAAAGGCCGATCCCAGCATGTCGGCCACGAACACGCCCGACCCGGCACGCGCAACCAGAAGGCCGCGCGCCTGCAGATCCGCAATCGCCTCGCGCAGCGAGGGGCGGCTGACCCCCATGCGCTCGGCCAGTTCGCGTTCGGATGGCAGACGCTCGCCCGGGCGCAGCAGGCCGCGCAGGATCAACAGCTCGATCTGGCGCACGACGCCTTGCGACAGCTTTTCCTGCTGGACGGGTTGAAACGGCATGATCCCTCCGTGATTGGTCAAGAGATATGACCACGTTGGGCCCAGAGCAACCGGGATCGCAGCAAAAAGCGGCCGGACCCCCTGGGCCCGGCCGCGCGGTGTGAAAGGCCTGAGCCTGTTGAAAGCCTCAGCTCGGGCGGATGGTGATTTCCACGCGCCGGTTCTGGGCGCGCCCGGCGGCGGTGTCGTTCGACGCGATCGGCTGGGTCAGACCCGCGCCCCGCGCCTGCACCCGGCGCGCCGCAACACCCGAGGTGATGAGGACCGACGCCACGGCATCCGCGCGCCGCTCGCTGAGGCGCTGGTTATAGCCGGCGGTGCCGGTGCTGTCGGTGTGGCCGGTCACCAGCACGATGCTGTCGGGATAGCGTTGCAGGTTGCCCGCAATGGTCTGCAGATCGGCGCGCAGGTCGGGCCGCAGGTCGGCGCTGTCGGTGGCGAACAGGATGTCCTGCGGCATGGTCACGACAATCTCGTTGCCGGTGTTGACGACGCCCACCTGCGGACCCAGCGACGAGCGCAGCTCGGCCGCCTGACGGTCCAGATGCGTGCCGATGGCGCCGCCGGCGATCGCCCCGATCCCGGCCCCCAGGATCATCTCGGGCGCCCGGCTGCCGCTGCCGGCCGCAGCCCCAAGCAAGCCGCCCGCCAATGCGCCGGTCAGCACCCCGGTGCGCGCGCGGTCAGGGTCGCCCGTCGGCGTGGTGCAGGCGGCGACCAGCGACAGGACGGCGACGGCCGCGAAGGCCTTGGATACAGACATGCAACTCTCCTTGCTCATGGACGAAGGAGCATAGCGAAACCGCTGCCGGGCCAACAGTCCCCCGAAAGGACAACCGGCCTCACGATCGATTGAAGCGTGCCGCTTCGGCAGGATCATGCCGCATCCTGCCCGGCCTCGCAGCGCGCCGATTCCCAGGCCAGCATGGCGCGTTTCACCGGCAGGCCCCAGTGATACCCGGTCAAGGCGCCGGATTTCGCAATCGCCCGGTGGCAGGGGATCAGCCAACTGAGCGGATTTCGCCCCACGGCGGCCCCAACAGCCCGGTTCGCCTGCGGGCGTCCGATGGCGCGGGCGATCTCGGAATAGGTGGTGACATGGCCCGAGGGGATGGCGAGCAAGGCCTCCCACACCTTGATCTGAAACGGCGCCCCGATCAGATGCAGCGCCGCCCGGCCACGCCCGGCGAACACCGCCTGCACCATCGGTTCCAGCGCGGCGGCGTCCTCGGCCAGCCGCGCCCCGGGCCAGCGCCCGGCCAGATCGGCAAAGGCGGCCTCGCGCCCCATCTCCGAGGCGAATCCCATCCCGCACAGCCCGCGCGGCGTCGCCATCACCAGGGCTTCGCCGAAGGGCGTGTCGAACCAGCCCCAGCGCACCGCCAGCCCCTCGCCGCCGCGCGCGTATTCCCCCGGCGTCATCGCCTCCCAGCGCAGGAACAGGTCATGGAGCCGCCCGCCGCCGCTGAGACCCACCTCTTGCGCCACGTCCAGCACGCTGAAGCGTTCGGCCAGCAAGGCGCGCGCATGGCCCAGCGCCAGGTATTGCTGATACCTCTTGGGCGAGACGCCCACCCATTGCGTGAAGACCCGCTGGAAATGCGCCGCGCTCATCCCCAGCCGCGCGGCCAGATCCTCCAGCCCCAGCCGCTCACCCCCGGCGGCGTCGATCTGGGCAATCGCCCGCGCCATCACCCCGTAATGATAGGCCCCCGCCTGATCCATCTCGCTCTCCTTGCGACCTGACGCGATCCTATCCACGCCGCGCCCGCCGTGCGACCCGAAACCTGCGCAACGCGTCTGGACCTTGGCCCCGCCGCGCGCCAAAGTGGCGTCAAATCGGAACACCGCATGCCCCTGCTCATCTCCTTCACCGCGCTCTTTCTGTCGGTCTTCCTCTTGCAACTGGGGCTGGGGGGCGTTGTGCCGCTCGACGCGCTTTCGGGCACGATGCTGGGCTTCACGCCGCAGCAGATCGGCTTCATGGGCTCGGCGCATTTCTTCGGCTTCTTCATCGGCTGCTGGTGGGCGCCGCGCCTGATGGGCGAGGTCGGGCATTCGCGCGCCTTTGCCGCCTTTGCCGCGGCCGGAACCATCGGCATCATGGCCCACATGATGGTCGTCGATCCCTGGGCCTGGTCGGTGATGCGGATGTTCTCGGGGCTGGCTGTCGCCGGCTGCTACACGATCATCGAGGCCTGGCTGCAATCCAAGGTCACCAATTCCACCCGGGGCCGGGCGATGGGCGTCTACCGGGTGGTCGATGTCAGCGGCAACCTGGGCGCGCAGGTGCTGATCGCCTTTCTCGAACCGGCGGCCTATTTCAGCTACAACCTGCTTGCGCTGTTCATGTGCGCGGCGCTTTTCCCGCTGCTTTTGACCCGCACCGAGGCCCCAGATACCGGCGAGGCGCCCCGCCTGCGCCCGATGCTGGCCTGGCAGAAATCCCCGCTGGGGGCGCTGGGGGTGATCGTCTCGGGCATCACCGGCGCCGCCTTCCGCATGGTCGGCCCGCTTTACGGCCTTGCCGTGGGGCTGGAGGCGGACCGTATCGCGCTGTACCTTTCCGCCTACGTCGTCGGGGGCGCGCTGGCGCAGTATCCGGTGGGCTGGCTGGCCGACAAGTTCGACCGCAGGCAGGTGCTGGTCTGGGTCTCCGTGGCGTCGATCCTTGGCTGCGCCGCCATGGTCGTGGGCGCACAGGGCAATGTGGTGACGATCTTCCTTGCCGCCGCCTTTTTCGGCTTTACCACCTTTCCGATCTATTCGATCTCGACCGCCCATGCGCACGACTTTGCCGAACAGCATGAGCGCGTGGAACTCAGCGCCGCGCAGATGTTCCTTTACGCCGTGGGCGCCATTGCCAGCCCGGTGATCGCCTCGGCGCTGATCGCCACGATGGGCCCGGCCTCGATGTTCGTCTTCATCGCGCTGGCGCATGTGGTGCTGATCCTCTTCGGCCTCGTGCGCATGGGCGCGCGCCCCTCTCCCTCGGCGCGCACGCCCTATGTCTACACGCCGCGCACCTCGTTCCTGATCGGCAAGCTTTTGCGCCGCAAGGATGACCCATGACGCAGCTCGATTACGCGACGATCTCCGAGATATTCCGGCGCTTTCACGCGGCCGAGCCCGAGCCGAAGGGCGAGTTGCACCACACCAACGCCTATACCCTGCTGGTTGCGGTGGCGCTGTCGGCGCAGGCGACCGATGTGGGCGTCAACCGCGCGACGGCGAGACTGTTCGAAATCGCCGACACGCCCGAAAAGATGCTGGCGCTGGGCGAAGAGGGGTTGATCGAACACATCAAGACCATCGGCCTTTTCCGCAACAAGGCAAGGAACGTCATCGCCCTCAGCCGGCTGTTGATCGAGCGGTTCGGCGGGCAGGTGCCCTCCAGTCGCGCGGCGCTGCAATCCTTGCCCGGCGTGGGGCGCAAGACGGCGAATGTGGTGCTGAACATGTGGTGGCACATTCCGGCGCAGGCGGTGGACACCCATATCTTCCGCGTCGGCAATCGCACCGGAATCTGCCCCGGCAAGGATGTCGACACCGTCGAGCGCGCCATCGAGGACCATATCCCCGCCGAATACCAGCAGCACGCGCACCATTGGCTTATCCTGCATGGCCGGTATATCTGCACCGCGCGCAAACCCCGCTGCGCCGATTGCCTGATCGCCGACCTTTGCCAAAGCCCGGAGAAAACCCCGTGAAAACCTATCAAGTCGCCGGTATCGGCAATGCCATTGTCGATGTGATTTCCACCGTCGACGACCATTTTCTGGATCACATGGGCATCCACAAGGGCATCATGCAACTGGTCGAGCGTGAACGCGCCGAAACCCTTTACGGCGCCATGCGCGAGAGGGCCGAGGCCTCGGGCGGATCGGTCTGCAACACGATCGCCGGTCTGGGCGCGCTGGGCCTGAAAACCGCGCTGGTCGGGCGGGTGGCAGGCGACTCGCTGGGGCGGTTCTTTGCGCAGGATACCGAGCGCACCGGCACCGCCTTTGTCAATCCGCCGGTGCAGGGCGCCGACCTGCCCACCTCGCGCTCGATGATCTTCGTGACCCCGGACGGCGAACGCTCGATGAACACCTATCTGGGCATTTCCGCCGAGGTCGGCCCCGATGACGTCGACCCTGCCGTGATGGCCGCCTCCGACGTGGTGTTTCTCGAGGGGTATCTGTTCGACAAGGACAAGGGCAAGGCCGCGTTCCTGAAGGCCGCGCGCGCCTGTCGCGCGGCAGGGGGGCGGGCGGGCATCGCGCTCAGCGATCCGTTCTGCGTCGACCGCCACCGCGCCGATTTCCGCCGTCTGGTGGCCAACGAGATGGATTACGTCATCGGCAACCAGCAGGAATGGACCTCGCTCTATCAGGTCAACGACCTCGACGAGGCGCTGGCGCTGGCCGCCGCCGATTGCGGCACGGTGGTCTGCACCCGTTCGGGCGACCCCGTGGTGCTGATCCAGCACGGCCGCCGGGTCGAGGCACCGGTGCGCGCCGTGACTCCGGTCGATGCAACCGGCGCGGGCGACCAGTTCGCCGCCGGGTTCCTTTACGGCTTTGTGCGCGGCTTTGCCCTGGAGGTGGCCGGCCGCATGGGCTGCATCGCCGCCGCCGAGGTGATCGGCCATATCGGCGCGAGGCCTCGCCGCGACGTGCTGGCGATGTTCCGCGCCGAGGGGCTGGTGTGACCTTGCAGCGGGCCTGACCGCCCCCATATCAAAGGTCTCTGGACGGAGGGTGTCATGGGCTATGTGAAGACCGGAATCCTGATGGCCGCAATGACCGGCCTGTTTCTGGCGGTGGGCTATGCCATCGGCGGATCGGGCGGGGCGCTGATCGCGCTGGCCGTGGCCGCGGGGATGAACGCGCTGGCGTGGTGGAACTCGGACAAGGCGGTGCTGAGGATGCACAACGCCCGGCCCGTCGACGCCCATACCGCGCCGGACCTGCAACAGATGGTCATGGAGCTGGCGCGCAACGCGAACATGCCCACCCCGGCGGTCTATGTCATCGACGAGGACCAGCCCAACGCCTTTGCCACCGGCCGCAACCCCGACAACGCCGCGGTCGCCGTGACCACCGGCCTGATGCGGCGCCTCACGCGCGAGGAGGTGGCTGCCGTGATTGCCCATGAACTGGCGCATATCCGCAATTACGACACGCTCATCATGACGGTGACCGCCACTTTCGCGGGGGCGATTTCCATGCTGGCCAACTTCGCCATGTTCTTCGGCAACAGCCGCGCCCGCCAGAACCCTATCGCTCTGATCGCCGTGATGATCCTGTCGCCGCTTGCCGCGGCGCTGGTGCAAATGGCAATCTCCCGGTCGCGCGAATACGAGGCCGACCGCATCGGTGCCGAGATCTGCGGTCAACCGCTCTGGCTGGCCGATGCGCTGCGCAAGATCCAGTCCTTTGCCGCACGCATCGACAATGACGTGGCCGAGCGCAACCCCCAGACCGCCCATATGTTCATCATCAACCCGCTGCACGCCCATGCACGCGACAAGCTGTTCTCGACCCATCCCGCGACCGAGAACCGTATCCGCGCGCTGGAGGAACTGGCCCGCGCCATGCCCCAGACGCGCCGTCCCGCCGCACCGAACCGGGGTCCGTGGAGCTGATCCATAGGGGGCGCCGCTTCGCGGCGATGGGGGGCGCTGCCCCCTGGCCCTCGGGATAGTTGCCAGACAGATGAAAGACCAAAGGGCCGCGCCCCTTCATCTGCCCTCAAATATCCTCAGGGGGTGAATGGCCGCAGGCCAGAGGGGGCAGAATGCCCCCTCCTTCGCTTTACCGCCGCATCGCCTGCAGCAAGGCCAGCGAGACATAGCCATCCGGCGGCAGCCCGTTCGCCGCCTGCCAGTCGCGCACCCCGGCCATGGTCCCCTGGCCGATCCGCCCGTCGATGGCACCGCCGTAATGGCCGGCGCGTGCCAGCAGCCGCTGCAATTCCTCGCGCTCGGCGCGGTTCAGGGGGCGGTCGCCGCGCGGCCATTCGCCCTGAAATCCGCCCGCACCCCGGAGCCTGTCGGCCAGATGACCGATGGCGATCGCATAGGCATCGGCGTTGTTGTAACGCTTGATGACCCGGAAGTTCTGGAACACCAGCAGCGCGGGGCCGCGGGACCCCGCCGGGAACAGCAAGGTCGCCTCGCCGGTGCGCGGCAGGCTGGCGCCGCGCACGGGTTCGATCCCTTGCGCGCGCCAGTCCTGAACCGGGCGGCGGGTGTTGGCCAGCCGCGGGTTGAAGCCGCGCGGCAGACGCACCTCGACCCCCCAGGGCTGACCGCGCTCCCAGCCGTGGCGCGCCAGATAGGCGGCGGTCGAGGCCAGGCTGTCGGTCGGATCGTCCGACCAGATGTCGCGCCGCCCGTCGTCGCGAAAATCGACCGCATAGGCCAGATAGCTGGTCGGGATGAACTGCGTATGCCCCATCGCCCCGGCCCAGCTGCCCACGAGGTGGCGCGCGTCCACATCGCCCGCCTGCAGGATGCGCAGGGCACCGATCAGCTGGTCCTCGTAGAACCCGGCGCGCCGTGATCCCATGGCGAGGGCGGTCAGGGCCGGAAGCAACGGCGTGGTGCCGCGCAGGCGCCCATAGGCACTTTCCAGACCCCAGACCGCCACGATCACCTCGCGCTCGACCCCATACCGCGCCTCGATTTCGTCCAGAACCCGGCGATGCTCGCGCAGCATGCGCTGGCCGTTCTCGATCCGCGTCGCGGACACGGCGCTGTCGAGATACTCCCAGATCGGGCGGTTGAATTCGGGCTGGTTGGCTTCGCGCGCCAGCACCTCGCGGTCCGGACGCACCCCGTCAAAGGCGCGGTCGAACACCGAGGCACGGATCCCATGCCCCAGGGCGCGACCGCGAAAGCCCTGCAGCCAGCGGGCGAAATCCGCATCGCGCGGGGGCTGTACAGTGGTGGTTTGGGGGGCATCGGCCGCAACCGGTCGGGCGGCGGCCAACCGGACGGGACGGGCCACCGGGCGCAGGCTGGTGTGGGGGGCCAGAGCACCCAGGGCCTCACGCGGCGCGGGGGCCTGGTGCTGGACGCTGACCGTCGGAACGCGCGCACGCGGAAAGGGCGAGCGTTCGACATCGGCGAGGGCCTCGGTCGTCAGCCCAGCATGCGCGATCAGCCAGATCATTCCGGCGCGAAACATCATCGGGACCCTGCTCGGTTCTTTTGCGACACTCTAGCGCAAACAGGCCGGGCGGAAAAGCCGCCTGGTCTCAGGTCAGCGGAACCACGCAATCACAGATGCGCGTGGTGACCCGCGTACCGATCGGCAGGTTCTGCCCAGGGCCCGAGATCACCGTCAGCAAGGAGTCGCCATCCTGCACCCAGTAGATCTGATCATGGCCGCGAAACTCGCGCCCCACGACGCTGGCCTTGCCCCGCGGATCGGCGTCGATCATGATCTGTTCCGCCCCATTGGCCGCGCGTGAGATCGGCAGGTTGCCGAAGGCGGTCTGCACCGTCATGCCGTTGGCGGTTCCGGTCAGGAAATTCGACCGGCCGATGAAATTCGCCACGAATTCGCTGACCGGGTTGCGATAGATTTCATCGGGAGTGCCCACCTGCACCACCCGCCCGCGGTCCATCACCGCGATGCGGTCGGCCAGGGCCAGCGCCTCTTCCTGATCGTGCGTGACCAGAATCCCGGCCGAGCCCGTCGCCTGCAACAGCTTGCGCACTTCCTGGCGGGTTTCCACCCGCATCTTGGCGTCCAGGTTCGAAAACGGTTCATCCAGCAGGATCAGTTGCGGCGCCACCGCCAGCGCACGGGCCAGCGCGACGCGCTGCTGCTGTCCGCCGGACAATTGGTGCGGCCTGCGCGCGCCCAGATCGGCCAGCCCGACCAGCGCCAGCATTTCCGCCGCGCGGGCATTCGCCTGATCGCGCGGCAGCTTGCGCAGGCCGAATTTCACATTGTCGGCGACGCTCAGATGCGGGAACAGCGCGTAATCCTGAAACACGAATCCGATGCCACGCGCCTCGGGGGGCAGGTGGGTGATCTCGGTGCCCTTGAAGCGGATCGTTCCGGCATCGGGTGTCTCGAATCCACCGATCATGCGCAGCGTCGTCGTCTTGCCGCAGCCCGACGGGCCAAGCAGCGCCAGAAGCTCGCCCTCGCCCAGTTCCAGGCTGACTCGTTCGACCGCGGCGCCCTTGGCATGGGGGAATTGCTTGCGCAGGCCCTCGACCACCAGAAGCGGTTTCGCCGCCCGCGCGCGAAACCCCAGGGGCGAGGCCTCGGCCGGCATGCGAAAGGTGAGGGTCTTGGGCAGCTCGCTCATCAGGGCTATTCCTAGTGTTGCACTTGGTTATGTCCGGGGGCAGGGAATGTCAAATTCTTTGGCCTTGCAAGGGTTGCGGATTTGACCAAATGGTCAAACCGGGGGATTGCGCGATGGCCCGCTCCCGCGCATAATCAGGGCTTCCCTTGCCGTGAAAGCTGCCATGTCGCACGCCCGAAATCCCGGAACCTCGCTTTCGCCCAACTGGTTCGACCGCATCCAGGTCAACCGCCCCGCCGCCGAGCGTCGCGCGGCCACGCTGCTGACCCGGCGCAGCGTGAAAAAGGAACACCAGGCCGCCTGGCTGGTCAACGCGATCCGCTGCATCGACCTGACCACGCTGTCGGGCGACGACACCGAGGAACGCGTCGCCCGGCTCTGCGCCAAGGCGCGTCGCCCTCTGTCGGATGAGATCGTCGCCGGTCTGGGCCTGCAAGAGATGCCGAAAACCGGGGCTATCTGCGTCTACCCGACCATGGTTTCCGCAGCAAAGCGCGCGCTGTCCAATTCCGGTATCCCGGTTGCCAGCGTTGCCACCGGCTTTCCCGCCGGGCTGACACCGTTGAACCTGCGGCTGGCCGAAATCCTCTATGCCGTGGAACATGGCGCCGATGAAATCGACATCGTCATCACCCGCGAACATGTCCTGCGCGGCAACTGGTCGGCGCTTTATGACGAGATCGCCGCCATGCGCGAGGCCTGCGGCGATGCGCATATGAAGGCGATTCTGGCGACCGGCGATCTGGTGACGCTGACCAATGTCTATGCGGCATCCATGGTCGCAATGCAGGCGGGGGCCGATTTCATCAAGACCTCGACCGGCAAGGAAGCCGTCAACGCCACGCTGCCCGTGTCGCTGACCATGGTGCGCGCGGCGCGCGATTACGGCGAGCGCACCGGGTTCAAGATCGGCTTCAAGCCCGCAGGCGGGATGAAAACCGCCAAGGACGCGATTTCCTGGCAAATCCTGATGAAGGAAGAGATGGGCCGCGACTGGCTGGAACCGGACCTGTTCCGCTTTGGCGCCTCGTCGATGCTGGCCGATATCGAGCGCCAGCTGGAGCACCACGTCACCGGGCGTTACGCCGCCTCGCACCGCCACGCCATCGCCTGAGGCCCCCATGCCCACCGTCACCGAAGCCCTGTCGCTCATGGATTATGGCCCCGCCCCCGAGGCCAGCGGCCCCGCGCTGGACTGGCTCAAAGGCCGGACCTTTGGCCATTTCGTCAACGGCGCCTTCAGCGTGCGGGGGGAAACCTTTGCCGTGATGAACCCCGCCAGTGGCGCCGAACTGGCACGGGTCACGCAGGGCACCGAGGCCGATGTGCAGGCCGCCGTCCGCGCCGCCCGCGCCGCGCAAAGGAAATGGGCCGCCCTGCCCGGCCACGCCCGCGCACGCCATCTATATGCGCTGGCACGCCTGATGCAGAAACGCGAACGCCTGTTCGCCGTGCTCGAATCGCTCGACAATGGCAAGCCGATCCGCGAATCGCGCGACATCGACGTGCCGCTGGCGGTGCGGCATTTCTATCACCACGCGGGCTGGGCCGAGTTGATCGAGGACGACTTTCCCGGCATGGCCCCGCATGGCGTCTGCGGCCAGATCATCCCCTGGAACTTCCCCCTGCTGATGCTGGCGTGGAAAGTCGCGCCCGCATTGGCGGCGGGCAATACCGTGGTGGTCAAACCCGCCGAGCAGACGCCGCTGACTGCCCTTCTGTTCGCCGAACTCTGCATCGAGGCCGGATTGCCCAAAGGCGTCGTCAACATCGTCACCGGCGACGGGCGCACCGGGGCGGCGCTGGTGGCCTCGGAGGTCGACAAGATCGCCTTTACCGGCTCGACCGAGGTTGGCCGCCTGATCCGCCGCGCCACCGCCGGGACCGGCAAGGCGCTGACGCTGGAACTGGGCGGCAAATCGCCTTTCATCGTCTTCGCCGAGGCGGATCTGGAGGCAGCGGTCGAGGGCGTCGTCGATGCGATCTGGTTCAATCAGGGCGAGGTCTGCTGCGCCGGATCGCGCATTCTGGTGCAGGAATCGGTGGCTGACCGGTTTACCACGCGGCTCAAGGCCCGCATGGCAACCCTGCGGCTGGGCGACCCGCTGGACAAATCGACCGATATCGGCGCCGTGGTGGACAGCACGCAGATGAGCCGCATCCGCCGGATCGTCGATCAGGCGGTGGCCGAGGGCGCCGTGCTGCATCAGGCGCCGATCCCCAACGGGCCGGGCTGCTTCATGCCCCCCGCACTGCTGACCGGGCTGGGCGCGGCCAACATCGCCATGACCGAGGAAATCTTTGGCCCGGTCGTGTCGCTGATGACCTTCCGTACGCCCGGCGAGGCGGTCGAGCTGGCCAACAACACCCGCTATGGGCTGGCGGCCTCGCTCTGGTCAGAGAACATCACCGCCGTCCTCGATGTCGCGGCACAGGTCAAGGCGGGCGTGGTCTGGATCAACGGCACAAACCTGTTCGACGCCAACGCCCCCTTTGGCGGGATGCGCGAATCGGGGTTTGGCCGCGAGGGCGCGCGCGAGGGGATGCTGGCCTATCTGAAGTCGCCTGCCCCCTCGGGCCGTGAACGCAAGGCCCCCGGCCCCCTGTCACGCCGTCCCGGCGAGGCTGCGGGCGATGCCATCGACCGCACGCGCAAGCTTTATATCGGCGGCGCGCAAAAACGGCCGGATGGCGGGGCGTCGTATGCCGTGCCGGGCGGGCAGGTGCCCTTGGGCAACCGCAAGGACATCCGCAATGCCGTCGAGGCCGCGCATGGCGCCAAGGGCTGGAGCAAGGTCACCGGCCACAACCGCGCGCAGGTTCTGTATTTCCTGGCGGAAAACCTTGCAGCACACCGCATCGGCGATGCTGCCGAGCACGCACAGGCGGTGCAGCGCGCCTTCTACTGGGCCGCCTGGGCCGACAAATACGACGGCCGCGTGCATGCGACCCAGTCTGCCCATGTCACGCTGGCGATGAAGGAGCCCTTTGGCGTCATGGGCATCGTGGCACCCGAGGAATCCCCGCTTCTGGGCCTGATCTCGGTCGTGCTGCCTGCAATCGCCATGGGGAACCGGGTGGTTGTGATCCCCTCGCAATCTTCCCCCCTGCCCGCGCTGGACCTCTATCAGGTGCTGGATACGTCTGACGTCCCTGGCGGCGTGGTCAATATCGTCACCGGCCCGCGCGGCGAACTGACCGACACGCTGGCAAAGCACGACGATGTGGCGGCGCTCTGGGTCTTTGCCGACCCGGCGACCTGCGCGAATGCCGAAATGCAGTCGGCGGGAAACCTGAAGCCGGTCTGGACCGAATCCCGCGCCCGCGACTGGGCCGGGGCCGAAGGGCAATCGCGCGAGTTCCTGAGGAAATCGGTGCAGGTAAAGACCGTGTGGGTGCCCTATGG
>CALEZJ010000345.1 GCA_937927885.1 uncultured Paracoccaceae bacterium
CCGCCGCGCGAAACCCGCCCCTGGCCCCCGCGCGTTGATCTCGGGCGTGTGGATGCGGCGCCCAAAGAGAGTCTCGACGTAAACATGTTCCTTGGCGAAGGAAATCGTGCGCTCCATGTAATCCTTGATACCCGGGAACCGCAGGAAATAGGTGTCGATGAACTCCTGCGCCTCGGCGCGCGGGATACGCAGGTTGCGCGCCAGTCCAAAACCGGAAATCCCGTAGATGACGCCAAAGTTGATCGCCTTGGCCTTGCGCCGGACATCCGGCGTCATCTGGTCCAGCGGCACGCCGAACATCTGGCTGGCGGTCATGGCGTGGATGTCGTGGCCATCGCGGAACGCCTGTTTCAGTGCCGGAATGTCGGCGACATGGGCGAGGATGCGCAACTCGATCTGTGAATAGTCGAGCGAGACCAGTCTGTTGCCCGGCACCGCGACAAAGGCTTCGCGAATGCGGCGGCCTTCTTCGGTGCGGATGGGGATGTTCTGCAGGTTGGGATCGGTAGAGGCCAGCCGCCCGGTATTCGCCCCCGACTGCACATAGGACGTGTGCACCCGGCCGCTTTCAGGGTTGATATGGTCCTGCAGCGCGTCGGTATAGGTCGATTTCAACTTGGACAATTGCCGCCAATCCAGGACTTTGCCGGGCAATTCGTGCTCGGTGGCCAGATCTTCGAGAATGTCGGCGCCGGTTCCATAGGCGCCCGTCTTGCCTTTTTCCCCACCCGGAAGGCCCATCTTGTCGAACAGGATTTCTCCCAGTTGCTTGGGCGAACCCACGTTGAAACTCTCGCCTGCCAGCGCGTGAATTTCGGCCTCCAGCCCCGCCATGGATTGCGCAAAGGCCGAGGACATGCGGCTGAGAGTCTGTCGGTCGACGGTGATACCGTGCATCTCCATCTGGGCAAGAACCGGCACCAAGGGGCGCTCCAGCGTCTCGTAAACCGTGGTCGCGCGGTTGACATGCAGGCGGGGGCGCAGAGTCTGCCACAGACGCAAGGTCACGTCCGCATCCTCGGCGGCATAACGGGTGGCGTCCTCGATCCCCACCTTGTCAAAGGTGCGCGCAGACTTGCCCGAGCCCAGCAAGGGTTTGATCGGAATAGGGATATGCGAAAGATAGGTCTCGCTGAGTTCGTCCATGCCATGGTTGTGCAGGCCCGAGAACATCGCATAGCTCATCAACATCGTGTCGTCGAACGGGGCAACCTTGATGCCGCGACGCGCAAAGATTTTCGCATCGTACTTGATGTTCTGGCCGATCTTCAGAATTGACGCGTCTTCCAGCACCGGTTTCAGCGCGGCCAACGCCGACTCGGGCTCGATCTGACCGGGCAGGCGTCTGGCGGCGCCAAAGAGATCATCCACCCCTTCGGAGTGGATCAGCGGGATATAGCAGGCGTCGTTGGGCCCCAGCGCCAGCGAAATGCCGACAAGGTCGGCGCGCATTTCATCCAGGCTGGTGGTTTCGGTGTCCACCGCGACAAACCCCTGATCGCGGATGCGGGCGATCCAGCGTTCCAGCGCGGGCAAATCGCTGACGCAAGCATAGGCGGCGTGGTCGAAGCCCTGTGGTGGCTGAGGGGCCTCGGCGCGTGCCGAGGCATCCGCCGGTCGCGCGGCCGGTGCCTCGGCCTGCGCTGGTGGCGCGACCCCCAGCTTGTCGGCGATACGTCGCGTCAGGGTGCGGAATTCCATACGGTTTAGGAAGTCCATCAAAGCACCGGCATCGGGCGGCGTGACGGCCAGCGCATCCAGTCCCACGGGCACCGGAGTGTCGACCTTCAGCGTTACCAGTGCGCGGGAAAGACGGATCTTTTCGGCGTTCTCGACCAGGCTTTCACGCCGTTTGGGCTGCTTGATTTCTCCCGCGCGCGCCAGCAGCGTGTCGAGATCGCCGTATTCGTTGATCAGCAAGGCTGCCGTTTTCAGGCCGATCCCGGGCGCCCCCGGCACATTGTCGACCGAATCGCCCGCGAGCGACTGCACGTCCACCACCCGATCAGGCCTGACGCCGAATTTCTCCAGCACCTCGGCGGGGCCAATGACCTTGTTTTTCATCGGGTCGAACATGTCGACGCCGGGCCCGATCAGTTGCATCAGGTCCTTGTCCGAGGAGATCACCGTGCACGATCCCCCGGCCTCGGCCGCCTGCCGGGCGAGCGTGGCGATGATGTCGTCGGCCTCGAAGCCATCCATCTCGATGCAGGCAATATTGAACGCGCGCGTCGCTTCGCGGGTCAAGGGGAACTGCGGGCGCAAATCCTCGGGCAATTCTGGACGGTTGGCCTTGTAGTCGGGGTAAAGTTCGTTGCGGAACGTATGCGAGCCTGCATCGAAGACGACCGCGATATGCGTGGCCTTGGCCTTGCCGGCGCCATTCGAAAGCTCGTTCCAGATCAGGTTGCAAAAGCCTGCGACGGCACCCACCGGCAGCCCGTCGGATTTGCGCGTCAGCGGCGGCAGAGCGTGATAGGCGCGAAAGATGAAGGCCGAGCCGTCGATCAGATGCAGATGATCGCCCTTGCCGAATGTCATCGCGTGCCTCCCGGGTGGTGTGGTTCCGGTATCGCCCAAACCGCGCCTCGCCACAACAGCCGACGGGGGGTCTTGCAAAGCCATGCGGGCTTGGCTTTTCTCGGGCGGGCGAAAGGGGGGCGT
>CALEZJ010000346.1 GCA_937927885.1 uncultured Paracoccaceae bacterium
GGGATGAACCGCTCTGGCGCCACACTCACTGGCTCAGACTGCACTGTTCCCCGCCCCCGCGGGGATGAACCGCAGCATGACGCGACGGTGGCCAATGTCGCGGGCTGTTCCCCGCCCCCGCGGGGATGAACCGGCGGGGTAATTCATAAGCTTGATCTAGATGCACTGTTCCCCGCCCCCGCGGGGATGAACCGGAAACACCGATGGGCTGACCGCAGAAGCGGTCCTGTTCCCCGCCCCCGCGGGGATGAACCGCAGTGGGGGGAGTGGGCGCCATTCGGGACAATCTGTTCCCCGCCCCCGCGGGGATGAACCGTATCAGGGGCAGCCGAACAGGCCGGTTGATGCCTGTTCCCCGCCCCCGCGGGGATGAACCGGCTGTGCTTGCTTTGCGGCGTCTGGGCCAGATCTGTTCCCCGCCCCCGCGGGGATGAACCGGGCGTGCTGACGTATAGATTTGTCCAGCCAAGCTGTTCCCCGCCCCCGCGGGGATGAACCGCGCGCGGATCATCTCCACAGTGACGCCAAGCCCTGTTCCCCGCCCCCGCGGGGATGAACCGGTGATTTTACCGAATTCGACGGTGCGTGTGGTCTGTTCCCCGCCCCCGCGGGGATGAACCGAATGGCGTTGATGCTATCCACGTTGCGCTGGCCTGTTCCCCGCCCCCGCGGGGATGAACCGGCCGCGTCAAAGTCTGCGATACCTGAGATAATCTGTTCCCCGCCCCCGCGGGGATGAACCGGTAGAGCCGTCCGCGTCAACAAGCTCGCCTTTCTGTTCCCCGCCCCCGCGGGGATGAACCGGCAGATGGTTTGATCATTGGTTATTGAGCCAACTGTTCCCCGCCCCCGTGGGGATGAACCGATTAGCGACCCTACCGGCGAATTGCAAGGGCACTGTTCCCCGCCCCCGCGGGGATGAACCGGAGTTTGGGTCGGCTTCGCGTTTCGTCAATGCCTGTTCCCCGCCCCCGCGGGGATGAACCGTCGGCGGCCGGGTGCTGGTGTTCCAGCGGGGCCTGTTCCCCGCCCCCGCGGGGATGAACCGCGTCCAACATCGTGAAGTCGCGGCCTGCGGTGCTGTTCCCCGCCCCCGCGGGGATGAACCGCCTAGCGGGTCTGAGGGTATGCAGTCGCGCAGCTGTTCCTCGCCCCCGCGGGGATGAACCGGCGCGAACCAGCGCAACGGTGCGACGCTGGCCCTGTTCCCCGCCCCCGCGGGGATGAACCGAATGACAGTTTTGATTGCTCGGTTGTGCGTGGCTGTTCCCCGCCCCCGCGGGGATGAACCGACGGGCTTTTCGCCGTGGTCGACGGCCAGCACCTGTTCCCCGCCCCCGCGGGGATGAACCGTGGCGCGGTTCATGCCGATGACTGACAACAGTCTGTTCCCCGCCCGCGCGGGGTTGAACCGACAGGCTACATCGACAGGGAAAATCGCCGATACTGTTACCCGCCCCCGCGGGGATGAACCGTCACCCTCGCCGCTCAGGCTGGCGCTGGCCGTCTGTTCCCCGCCCCCGCGGGGATGAACCCGTGACCCCAGAACGCTGCCGAAGTGCATGCGATCTGGCCTCACCCCCGCGGGGATGGGCTGTGCCTTGATCGCTCTACAGGTGACAATGGCGGAGATATCAGGTCATCTGATGGGCAGGTGCAGGGAACCAGCCGGATCGGCGTAGAGAGATGGAAAACCAACGGGGGCTCGCAGGGGTGACCAGCAGGGATCAACACGACAAACGCAAGACCGCTGCCTCGGTCAAGGCGTTGGAGAACCCAAAAAGGGCGGGTATGTCGGCAAGCCTCGTCCAACACGAGCCGTCTGCGGGAATCCTTCCCCCCGGCCTCCCGCCCACCCGTGAGGAATCCGGTCTTGTGGACCTCTCTATGCAGCTCGACGAGTCTCAGCTCGAGTCGCTGTCCCGCCTTGGCTCCTATCGCTATGCATCGCTGATCGGCGCTGCCGGGACCGGCAAGACGACTCTGGTCAAGCGTGTTATCGCCGGGCTGATCTATGGCGGCGACGGCATCGAGCCGATCCCGATTCGCAACATGGGCGGCAATCACCTGTCCGAGGGGATCGGGCGCCTCAACATCGCCTCTGTCGCGTTCACCGGCAAGGCGACTCAGAACATGAAGAACATGCTGCCCAAGTGGCTGCACCCGTCCTGCCGCACGATCCACTCGCTTCTGGAATTTGCCCCAGAGAGTCCAGACTCGAAGATCTTCAAGCCTCGGCGCAATGCAGAGAATCCGCTGAACGAGGACCTGCTGGTGATTGACGAGGCCTCGATGGTCGGAATCAACCTCTGGCACCTGATCATGGATGCAGCCCCCTCGCATATGCGGATCATCCTGATCGGCGACCTGAATCAGCTCGTGCCGGTCGCTGACCAACCCATGTTCCCGCACGCCTTGGCCGCGGGGCTGACCCATGAGCACGGCTGGGGACTCGCTGCCCTGACCAAGGTCCATCGCCAGAAGGGCGACGGCGCGAACAAGATCGTTGGGATTGCCCATGCGATTCTGCAAGGGCGCCGCCCGACCTTCGACATGGAAGTGAATCACGAAGGCAAGCTGATTGACTCGAAAGGGAAAGTAAACCCTGACTTGCAGGTGGTGAAGGACTGGCACACGCTCAACATTCAGGTTCCTGATAACCCTCAGCTTGCGCAGGGATACATCATCGCGTGGTTGAAGAATCTATCGGATCGTTTCATCCCGGAGAACCCGACGCGTCGATTGCTCGACCCCTATCTCGACTTTGTGCTGACCCCCGGCAACGGGGCCAACGAGGAGGGGTATGCCTCGCCTATCCAGCAGATTGCGCTGAATCATCGCATGTCCGAAATCTTCAATCCGGACGGCGCCAAGTCCGAGCCCTACCTGATTGACGCTGGCCGAGAGGAACGCCTATACCGCCTCGGTGATCGAGTCATGGCCACCAAGAACGAAGCCCCCGGCACGAAGGGGCAGGTGACGAATGGCACTCTGGGAGTCATCACCAAGATCGTGGAGAACGGGCGCTGGCAGGGAGACAGAGCGCGATTCGGTAAGCGCTCGGACGTGCTGGCCCATCGCCAGGCCCAGATGGCGCTCTTTGAGGGTGAGTCAATAGATGATGAGGCAGCCAAATTCACCCTCGACCTAGTGAACATCGGCAACATCGGCGATGTAAAAGTCTCGACCGAGCGACAGGCGAGTCACATCATCGACATCGAGTATGAAACCGGCGAGACCAGAACCTATGCCACAGCGGCTGAAATGTGCAACACGCAACTGGCCTACGCCCTGACGACTCACAAGTCCCAGGGCTCACAGGCGGACACGGTGGTTGTGATCGCGCACAGTGCGGCCAAGGCCCAGTTGAATCGTGAGTGGCTCTATACCGCGGCAACTCGAGCCTCTCGCCGACTGATTTTCATTTCGACCGAATACGGACTCAGGATTGCGGTCGGCAGGCAACAGTTGAGCGGGGCCACACTGGAGGCGAAGGTGCAAAGGTACAAGAGTCTCAGCACCAAGGCAGGTCAACTCGTTCGTCTCTCGCCCGACTTGCCGCTGCGGGAGCGGTAACATGGCGCGGGGCGGGCAAGGGGGCGTTCTTGCGGCCAGCCTGATCCCCCTGCTGCCGCCAAACAACCGTCTTGCCAAGCCTGGCTCAGGAAAGAACACTTGGGCTCCGCTGTCCGGAGTTGCCGATGCCCTCGAAACGCCCCGCCACCGTTTTTCGCCGCGGCGCGACCTGGGCGATGCGCAGGGCGGTGCCGAAAGCGTTCCACGAGGTCGAGCCCCGGCGGATCATCACCCGAAGCCTGAGTGCAACAACGCAGGCTGCCGCCGAACGCGAGGCCGCAATATTCTGGCGCAGCCTCGTGCGCGATTGGTCCAACGCCTTGCCCGGTCAGGGGACAACCTTTTTCGAGGAAAAGGCTGCGGCAAAGCGGCGGGCGGCACGACAGGGGCTGGACTGGCTGCCTGCGAGTCAGGTGGCGCGGCTGCCAAGTCCGAAACTGTTTCATCGCCTCGGCCTCGTGCAGGCCGTGGAAGGCCGCTACGACCCCGAGGAGGTTCGCGCGTATCTGGGTGCAATCAGCGTGCCCCCGCTGACGCCCTGGACCCTGTTCGAGGGGTTCTGCCGTCACCTCGACATCCATGACGCCACAAGGCGCAGTCCAGACCAGAAACGCCGCCTGATCGCCAACCACCGACGCGCGGTAGCGGTTTTTGTCGAGTCGGTGGGGAATGTCGACCTGAAGCACATCGCGATCGAACAGCTGGTCGGGTTTCATGGCGCCTTGCTGGACCGGTTGCCGGACAGGAGCGTGAACACCGCCAATGCGCAGATTTTCCGGATGGAACGGGTGATCGTGCTGGGCGCGCGGATGTTGGGCGTGCCGCCGCCGGTTTCGCTGCGCGATTACCGGTTCCGTGCGGTCGAGCATCGCCCGCGCCCGGCTTTTTCGCGCGAGTGGATCACGCAGCGCCTGCTGGCTCCGGGCGCGCTTGCCGGTCTCGATTCAGAGGCGCGCGGCGTCCTTTTGGGCATGGTCAACACCGGCTATCGGCTGTCCGAAGGCGCGAACTTGCAGGTCGAGGACATCCGGCTGGATACGAAGATCCCGCATCTGACGATTTGCGGCCATGAGCGATCGCTGAAGACCCGCCATTCGGTGCGCTGCATCCCGTTGGCCGGGATCAGCCTGCAGGCCTTTCGCGACTGTCCGACGGGCTTTGGGCGCTATCGCGACAAGCCCAGCCGGTCGAATCGGCTGAATGCCTTTCTGACCGCCAGGGGCCTGCGCGAAACGCCCGCGCACAGCGTCTACAGCCTGCGCCACGCCTTCGAGCAACGCCTGATCGCGGCAGGGGTCGACAGGCGCCTGCAGACCGAACTGATGGGCCATTCCGACGGCCGCCCCGCCTATGCCCGCCCTTTGCCGCTGGAGATGCTGGTCGCGCCAATCACGGCGATTTCGCTGGGCTAGAGGTGTCGCACAATTTGCGACACCGCGGCAGAAACGACAGGAGCAAAACCGTATTAATACAGGAGAGTACTGTGAGAATCTTGCTTCAGCTTTTGCTGCAGTTTGGAGCCGTTTGCAGTTTCATATGCCGCAAGCAAACGACCGTTTGTAAACGAAAGCAAGGGCGCGGTCTGTGGTGCTTGTCATCGAGAAGTCCTTGGCTTTCCACACAGCCAGTGCCTTCGGCAACCTGTCGCGGGTCAACGCGCGCGCGTGCCTGACAGGGTGAGCGGATGCATCTCTGCAAAACACTCAGATAGAGTCCTAAATCCGCCTGTTTTGCGCAGATGAATCTGCAGTCGTTTGTCCGGATTGATGAATTTTCCACCCCGCTGATCGCTGCCGAGGAGGTGGACCAGACCTGCGCAGACGGCTTTCGGTTTCCGGCCCGTCCGACCGCCTTGCCCCGTTTCCCTGATGACGCCGTCGCGGGGTCGGCGGTCTTTCCCGACGACAATCGCTTTTGACGAGTCCGCGCAAGACGGGCATCCTGACGCCGGACGCAGGCAGGCGCGGTCCCGTGTTGGCAGGGTGGAATCATGAACCTGAAGGC
>CALEZJ010000347.1 GCA_937927885.1 uncultured Paracoccaceae bacterium
GAGTTCCAGGCCACGCGTCGAGAACTTGGCCGGTTCATTCAGGGCCTCGAACTGGGCGATCTGAATTATGGCGCCCGCATCATCGAGGGCGTCGGCGCGGATGCCATCGCCGGTTTTGTGCAGCAAGCAAAGCCCGATCTTCTGGTGATCGGCACGCGCGGGCTCTCGGGGATCAAGCGTGTGTTTCTTGGCAGTGTCGCGCAGGATCTGATGGGTAGCGTCGAGATCGACGTGCTGGCGGTTCCGCCCCAGGGATGAGACGCCCGCGAGCCCATCGGCCCCTGACTGACTGCGAGGTCTGATCCATGTCCCCTCTTGCGATGGTGCTGGCCCTGCTGGGCGCGGCGGTGGTCATGTTCGCGCTTAACCGTCCGCGCATGGATGTGGTGGCGGTGATCATGATGGTCGCGCTGCCGATGACCGGCGTCATCACCATGTCCGAGGCGCTGGTGGGCCTGTCGGACCCGAACATTGTGCTGATCGCGGCTCTGTTCGTGATCGGCGAGGCGCTGGTGCGTACCGGCGTCGCGCAGCGCCTGGGCGATTGGCTGACGGCGCGAGCCGGAGCCAGCGAGGCGAAGCTGATCTTCCTCTTGATGGTGATCGTGGCAGGCGTCGGGTCGTTCATGTCCTCGACCGGGGTGGTGGCGATCTTCATTCCGATCGTGCTGCGCATCGCCCGCAACGCCCGCATCCCTGCGGGCCGGTTGATGATGCCGCTGTCGATGGCCGCGCTGATCAGCGGGATGATGACGCTGGTCGCCACCGCGCCCAATCTGGTCGTCCATTCCGAACTGATGCGGCAGGGGCACGAGGGCTTTGGTTTCTTCGCCTTCACCCCCTTTGGCGTCCCGGTCCTGGTGCTGGCCATCCTTTACATGCTGGTCGCGCGCCGCTTCCTCGCCCCGGGCAAGGCGCCGGAATTGCCCGAGCGTGCCGCCCTGACAGGTTGGGTCGCGGATTACGATTTGGCCGGGCGCGAGCATCGGTTGCGGTTGCGACCCGGCTCCGCTCTCGCAGGCAAGCGGCTGGATGCGCTGGACCTTCGTGCCAGTGCAGGCATCAACATTATTGCGATCGAACGCGGTAGCCGGTTTCGCCGCAAACTGATCCATCCACGCGCCGAGACTGTGCTTGAGGCAGGCGACATCCTGCTGATCGACCGGCGCGCGAACGGTGCATCGGGCTTCGATCTCGACACCTTCGCACAGGCGCACGATCTGATCGCGCTGCCGGTCTCTGGCCAGTGGTTCACCGACACGAGACAGGAAATCGGCATGGCGCAGATCATCGTGCCGCCGACCTCGCGCCTGATCGGCAAGACGATTACGCAGGCCCGCTTTCGCAGCACCTATGACCTGTCGGTCATCGGCATGAAGCACGGCACGAAACCCGTTCCCATGGACGTGATCGACGAGCCCTTGCGCGCCGGCGACACGCTGCTGACCGTCGGCCCCTGGCGTGCGATCCGCAAGCTGGCGGACGAGCGCCGCGATCTGGTGCTGCTGGACCTGCCTGCGGAATCTGATGAAGCAGTGCCCGCCCGCCACCGCGCCCCGCTGGCCGTCGGCGTCCTGGTGCTGGTGGTGGTGCTGATGGTCTGGGGGATCGTTCCGAACGTGCAGGCAGCGCTGTTCGGTTGCCTGTTACTGGGGCTCTTCCGCTGCATCGACATGGCGGGCGCGTATCGCTCGATCCACTGGCAGAGCCTGATCCTTATCGTGGGCATGCTGCCGTTTTCGCTGGCGCTACAGCGTACCGGTGGGGTCGAGATCGCCGCGCAGGCACTTCTGGGTGCTCTGGATGGTGCCTCGCCCCGGCTGGTGCTGGCCGCAATCTTCATTGCCACTGGGCTGCTCGGGCTGTTCATCTCGAACACGGCGACAGCGGTCCTGATGGCGCCGGTGGCGCTGGCGGTCGCAAGCGCTCTTGAAACCTCTCCCTATCCCTTTGCGATGACCGTCGCGCTGGCAGCCTCGGCTGCCTTCATGACCCCTGTCTCATCGCCGGTGAACACGCTGGTGGTGGGGCCCGGCAACTACCGATTCTCTGATTTCCTGCGCATCGGCGTGCCGTTTGCAGCGATCTGCATGGCCGCGACTGTGGCCCTGGTTCCGCTGGTGCTGCCTTTCTGAGGTCAGGACGCTGCCGGGGTTCGGGCGGCGTGCCAACCCATCCGGGCGTGCAGCGGGAGGCCACTAAAGGCGATGGCCCGACCCAGATCGCCCTGTGTGCCAGCGCGGCGCCCCGGGGTGATGATGCGGCCCGCCCGCACCGGGTGAAGACTGCTCCCGGCTGCCATCGCAGACAGCTTCTTTGGCACCCTCGTCAGGGGCGGGTGCAGGCCGGGGTTCTGGTTTGCAAAACGCGGCCTGGGTTCCCGAAAGCAGTGCCAATCGGGCGCCATGATACACGACTGGCCAGCGCGTGATTTCTATTGAGCCGCAGTTCGACCGGTCGTATTCAGGGCCATGATCACGCAGAAGATGAAATATGCCCTGAAAGCCCTGATGGAACTTGCCACGGAGCGTGCGGGCGAGGGCAGGCCCCTGCGGATCGAGGAGATCGCCACTAGGTCGGGCACGCCGAAGCGGTTTCTGGAGCATATCCTGCTCGAGGTCCGCAATGCCGGTTTCATCGCCTCGGTCCGCGGGCGGCATGGCGGCTATGTGCTGATCAAGAACCCTCGTGAAGTATCGCTGAGCGAGTTGATGCGGCTGATCGACGGGCCAATCGCCCCTCTGCCCTGCCTGTCGCGGCGGGCCTACCAGCGCTGCGAGGACTGCCCGGACGAAGAAAACTGCCGCCTGCGCAAGGTCTTTGGCCAGGTGTTCTGGTCCTACCTGGTGCTGATCGACTCGCTGACCCTGGCCGATCTTGTCGGCCCTGCCGAATCGGCCAAATCCACCGAAGCGGCCCGGCAACTGGAGGTTTGACCCCAGTTTCGCGCGTCGGCCCCTGTCGTGGGAGAATGATCCTCTCTTTTCACGACAAACTTTGACGTGATTATTTCATTGATTTTCTCGACTACCTCTGTCGTGATTGTCGTCATGAAGGGGCGGTGATCTGTCGCCCCGCTGCCTGAACGAGAGAGCGCCATGTCCCTGATCCAGTTCCTTGCCCGCCTTTTGCCTGAGTTTCCCGAAGAGGACCTTCGCGCCCTCCGCGTCGAGCGTCGGCCCTTCCAGTTCTGGCCGATGATGGCGGCAGGGACGCTTGCCTTTGGGGTGGCCAGTGGCGCCGCGCCCTCTGCGGCGCAAACGCTTTTGAACGTCAGCTACGATCCGACGCGCGAGCTTTACCGGGAATACAACGCGTGGTTCGCCGACTGGTGGGTGGCGCAGGGCAACCCGCGGCCCGAGATCCAGACCTCGCATGGCGGATCGGGGGCGCAGGCCCGTGCGGTGATCGATGGGCTGGGCGCGCAGGTGGTGACGCTGGCCCTTGCCGGGGACATCGACGCCATCGCCTCGCGGACGGACCGGATCCCGGCGGACTGGCAGCAGGCCTTCCCGCACAATTCCTCGCCCTATACCTCGACGATCGTGTTCCTTGTGCGCGAGGGCAACCCCGAGAACATCCAGGACTGGGATGACCTGATCCGCGACGGGATCGAGGTGATCACCCCCAACCCCAAGACCAGCGGCGGCGCACGGTGGAACTACCTGGCCGCCTGGGGCTACGCGCAAGAAAACGGTCTCGACCCGCGCGAATTCGTGGGCGCCATCTATCGCAACGTGCCGGTTCTGGACACTGCGGCGCGCGGATCGACCACGACCTTCGTGCAGCGCGGTCTGGGCGATGTGCTGCTGGCCTGGGAGAACGAGGCCTATCTGGCGCTCGCCGAACTGGGCGAGGATCAGTTCGACATCATTGTCCCCTCGATCTCTGTGCTGGCCGAACCTCCCGTTGCGCTTGTCCCGGGCAACATCACCGATGATGCGACCCGGGCGCTTGCCACGGCCTATCTGGAACAGCTCTATTCCCCCGAGGGTCAGGCCATCGCGCTTCGCCACTACTACCGCGCCTGGGATACCTCGGCCGCGGCGCCCGAGGATGTCGCCCGCTTTCCCGAGGTGAACCGGCTGTCCATCGACTACTTCGGCGGCTGGGCGGTCGCGCAGCCCGAGCATTTCGCCGATGGCGGGATCTTTGACCAGATCTACCAGGGGCAGTGACGTGACGGCCCGCCCCTTCAGCCTGCGGGCGCCCACCCCGATGCCGGGGTGGGGGCTGTCCTTCGGAATTCTGCTGACCATGCTGTCGGTGGTGGTCCTGATCCCCATGGCTGTGCTCTTGTGGCGCGGCTTTGTGGGCTTTGGCGCGGCCGAGATGTGGGCCGTGGTCAACCGGCCCCGGGTCTGGAATGCGCTGGAACTCAGCTTTCGCGCCGCGCTGATCGCCTCGCTCTTCAACCTGGTGTTTGGCGTGCTGTTGGCCTGGGTGCTGGTGCGCTATCGTTTCCCCGGCAAGCGGCTGATCGACGCTGCCGTGGACCTGCCCTTTGCCTTGCCCACCGCCGTGGCGGGCATTGCCCTGACCGCGATTTATGCGCCGAACGGCGTGTTCGGGTCGGTGATCCGCGACATGTTCGGCATCCGCGTGGCCTATACCGAGCTTGGCATCTGGATCGCGCTGATCTTCGTGGGCCTGCCTTTCGTCGTGCGCACCGTGCAGCCCGTGATCGAGGAGATCGACCGCGAGACCGAGGAGGCATCGGCCACGCTGGGCGCCAGCCGCCTGCGCACGCTGACGAATGTGATCCTGCCGATGCTGGCACCCGCCGCGCTGACCGGTTTCGCCTTGGCGCTGGCGCGGTCGGTGGGAGAATACGGGTCGGTCATCTTTATCGCGGGCAATCTGCCGGGCGTGACCGAGATTGCGCCCCTCCTCATCGTCATCCGGCTGGAGGAGTTCGACTATGACGGCGCCGTCGCCGTCGCCATCGCGATGCTGGCGATTTCCTTCGCGCTGCTTTTGGCCATCAACCTGATCCAGATCTGGAGCCGCCGCCGCATGGGCGCGGTGTGAGCGAGGGAACCATGACCGACATCCCCCAAACCCGCTGGCGCCCTGCCACCACCGAGCCGCCCCTGGTGAAATGGACCCTGATCGCGCTGTGCCTCGCGGTGCTGGGGGTGCTGCTCTTTGCGCCCCTGATCGCGGTCCTTGACGAGGCGCTGCGGCGGGGCTGGGCCTTTGCGCTGACCTCGCTGGGCGACCGTGACGCGCAGGCGGCAATCTGGCTGACGATCAAGGTCGCGGCGGTGGTCGTGCCGCTGAATGTGGTCTTTGGTATCGCCGCCGCCTGGGCGATCACGAAATTTGACTGGCGCGGCAAGGCGTGGGTGATCACGCTGATCGACCTGCCGTTTTCGGTTTCCCCGGTGGTCGTGGGGCTGATGTTCGTGCTGATGTTCGGGGCGAATTCGTCGCTTGGCGCCTGGCTGGTGGCCAGCGGTTTCCCCATCGTCTTCGCCGTGCCCGGAATCGTGCTGGCGACGCTGTTCATCACCTTCCCCTTCATTGCCCGCGAACTGATCCCGGTCATGCTGGAACAGGGCAAGACCGAGGAAGAGGC
>CALEZJ010000348.1 GCA_937927885.1 uncultured Paracoccaceae bacterium
GGGTGATGGCGCCTGCAGCAGGTCCGGCCGCCGTGCAGGTTCTGGGTCGTTCGGTCACCGTGACCGGGCCGGGCGGCTATTGCGTCGACGCCGAGGCCACGCGCGAAAGCGATATCGAGGCTTTCGTGCTTCTGGTGCGGTGCCGTGGCACGCTGCGGCCATCGCCGGTTCTCAGCGCCACGGTCACCCGCCATGCCGCGGATGACGACCCCGAAGGTCTGCGGCGGCTGGTGCCCTTCCTGCAGACGGCAGCGGGGCGGGCACAATTGAGTCGGTCGGGCGATCCGGGGCGGATCGACGTGCTGGAGGCGACCTTTGCCGATGGAGCGGTCTGGCTGCTGATCGACGACGATGACAACCCGCGCAGCTTTGACGAGGTTTACTGGCGCGCCATCGTGCCGGTGGCCGGCCGGGTGGTGACTTTGTCGGTTCTGGCCGCAGCCGAACACCCGTTTGACCGCGACAGCGGGCTGGCCATCCTGCGCGGCTTCGTGATGCGGATGCAGGCGGCAAACCCGGGGCGCTGACCGGGCGGCGCCTGACGCAAGGTTTCAGGTGACAAAGGGTCGTGCCCGGATAGTCTGGCCCAAACGCCAGACCAGAGGATACCCCATGTCCAGCCCCTATCCGCATCTGCTTGCCCCGCTTGATCTGGGGTTCACGCGCCTGAAGAACCGCGTGCTGATGGGGTCGATGCATTCGGGGCTGGAAGAGCGCGGCGATTGGGCGCGTGTCGCCACCTATTACGCCGAAAGGGCGGCGGGGGGTGTGGGCCTGATCGTCACCGGCGGCATAGCTCCCAACCCTGAAGGTGGGGTTTTACCCGGTGCCGCAGGGCTTTACACACCGCAGGACATCGCCAACCACCGGCTGGTGACCGGGGCCGTCCATGCGGCGGGGGGCAAGATCGCCATGCAGATCCTGCACGCCGGGCGCTATGCCTATGGCAAGGACTGCGTCAGTTCCAGCGCGGTGAAATCGCCGATCTCGCCCTTTGTCCCGCGCGAACTGGACGAGGAGGGGATCGAAAAGCAGATCGCCGATTTCGTCACCGCCGCCCTGCGCGCGCAGGGGGCGGAGTATGACGGGGTCGAGGTGATGGGGTCCGAGGGCTATTTCCTCAACCAGTTCCTGAGCCTGCATGTGAACCGCCGCACCGATCGCTGGGGCGGCAGCTATGAAAACCGCATGCGCCTGCCGGTCGAGGTGGTGCGCCGGGTGCGCGCCGCTGTGGGGCCCGCGTTCATCATCATCTACCGCATTTCGCTGCTGGATCTGGTGCCGAACGGGCAGACATTCGACGAAACACTGCAACTGGCCAAGGCCATCGAGGCCGCAGGGGCGACGATCCTGAACACCGGTATCGGCTGGCACGAGGCCCGCGTGCCGACGATTGCCACCTCGGTGCCGCGTGCGGGCTTTGCCTGGGTCACCAAGAAGCTTATGGGGCAGGTGGGCATTCCGCTGATCACCTCGAACCGGATCAACAACCCCGATACCGCCGAGGCCGTGCTGGCCGAGGGTTGCGCCGACATGGTGTCGATGGCGCGGCCCTTCCTCGCCGATCCCGAGTTCGTCAACAAGGCCGCCGCCGGTCAGGCCGCGCTGATCGCGCCCTGTATCGGCTGCAATCAGGCCTGTCTGGACCATACCTTCAGTGGCAAGATTTCCACCTGTCTGGTGAACCCGCGCGCCTGCCATGAAACCGAATTGACCTATGCCCCCGCCAAGGCGCCAAAGCGCGTCGCCGTGGTGGGCGCGGGGCCTGCGGGACTGATGGCGGCGCTGGTGGCAGACCGGCGCGGGCATTCCGTGGTGCTGTTCGAAAAGGACGCGCAGATCGGCGGGCAGTTGAACATGGCGCGCGTGATCCCCGGCAAGGAGGAGTTTCACGGGCTGGTCGACTGGTTCGCGGCCTCGCTGGCGGCGTCAAACGTCGATCTGCGGCTGAATGCGACGGCGGATGCGCAGACGCTGGCCGGGTTTGACGAGGTGATCGTGGCCACCGGTGTCACCCCGCGCGACCCGGGTATCCCGGGGCAGGAGGGCGCGAATGTCCTCAATTATATCGACGTCTTGCGCGACAAGTCGCCGGTGGGCGCGCGGGTCGCTGTGGTCGGTGCCGGGGGCATCGGGTTCGACGTGGCCGAATATGTCACCCATCAGGGCGTCAGCCCGACGCTGGATCTGGCGGAATGGCAGCGCGAATGGGGGGTCGGCGATCCGTCTGACGTTCCCGGCGGCCTTCTGGAGCCTGCGCCCCCCGCGCCCGCCCGCGCGGTGACGCTGCTCCAGCGCAAGGCGGAAAAGCCCGGCAAGCGGCTGGGCAAGACCACCGGCTGGATCCACCGCGCCAGTCTGGCGGCGCGTCAGGTGCAGATGCTGGGCGGGGTGACCTATGACGCCATCACGCCCGAGGGGATCGTGCTGGGCAGCGACAAGGGCCAAAGGCTGCTGGAGGTCGACACGGTGATCCTGTGCGCCGGGCAGGAGCCGAACATCGCGCTGGCCGAGGATCTGGCGGCCAGGGGCATCACCGCGCATCGCATCGGCGGGGCGGATGTGGCGAGCGAACTCGACGCCAAACGCGCCATCGATCAGGCCGCGCGGCTGGCGGCGGCGCTCTGATCCGCCAAGGGGTGCGCCGGGACGGCGCACCCGGCACCGGTTGACACGCAAGGCGCGTGGCGCGGTTTCGTGCACAATCGCCGCACGGTTTGGCGACAATACCTGTGCTCGCCCCTGGATTGTGCTTATTTTACAGACAATTGTCCCAGAGAAACCCAGACCCCGCCCCTTTGGTGCCGCAATTGGGGTGTGTAACGGAAACATCGAAACAGTTGACGTGCGGGTGTCTCATGGACCGTCTGACCGAAATGGAAGCGTTCGCTACGGTGGTGGATCAGGGGGGGTTCACCGACGCCGCGCGCAAGATGGGCATCTCGAAATCCGCGGTGTCCAAACATGTCTCGTCGCTGGAGGCCCGGCTGGGCGCGCGCCTGCTCAATCGCACGACGCGCCGGGTCAGCCCCACGGAAATCGGACTGGTCTATTACGACCGCGCGCGCCGGGTGCTGAACGACGCGGGCGAGGCCGACAGCATCGTGACCGCCATGCAATCGGCGCCCTCGGGTGTGCTGCGCATGTCGGTGGCAACGGATTTCGGCGTCAGCCTGCTGTCGCCGGTGCTGGATGAATTCCTGACCGAATATCCCGACATCAGCGTCAACATGGTGCTGAAGAACCGCTATGTCGAACTGATCTCGGAGGGGTTCGACATGGCCATCCGGGTCGGCGAGATGGAGGATTCCAGCCTGCGCGCCCGCAAGATCACCGACAGCACGCAGCGGCTGATCGCCAGTCCGCGCTATTTCCAGCACCACGGGCGCCCGGCCAGGATCGACGATCTGAACGACCACCGGCTGCTGCACTATTCCAACCAGGCCAGCGCCAATGTGTGGCGAATCACTGCCCCCTCGGGCGAGGTTCGGCAGGTGCGCGGCAATGGCTGGCTGACGGTCAATGACGGGCAGTCACTGCTGAATGCCGCCGTGAAGGGGCTGGGCATCGCCTATCTGCCGTCATTCCTCTATCACGAGGCGCTGGCACAGGGGCTGGTCGAGGACGTGATCCCCGACCTGCCACCGACCACGCTGGGCATCTACGCCGTCTATCCCCCCGGGCGCTATACGCAGCCCAAGGTGCGCGCCTTCATCGATTTCCTTGTCGGGCAATTCGCCGACAAGGGCCCCGACCACTGGTGAGGTTTCCTGCGTCGGCCGTGTTCCCTCCGGCCGATTGTCCTGACTGGGCCGACCCGCAGGGGTCGGCCTTTTTTATTTCGAGCCGCCCTTGGAACCGCCCGAGGGCAGGCCCGAGGTCACCTTGTTCGAATCGTCGTTGGCGCCGCCCGAGGATTTCTTGCCCCCGCCCGGCATCGCTCCGCTGGCGCTGCCCTTGCCGCTACCGGTCGATCCCTTGGTCATCGTCAAATCTCCTGTTGCAAATCGCACCCGCCGGGCGGGTCACCGGCCCGTGCCGGTGATCAGCACGATACCGCAAACCGCGCAGAGGTCAAACGCCCGTGCAAAAAGGCCCGGCACAGGAATGTGCCGGGCCCCTTGATCGCAGATCCTGTACGAACGGGTCTATTTCGTGCCCTTGACCGGGGCCGCACCGCCCTTCGAGGGGGCCGCGCCACCTTTCGACGGGGCTGCGCCGCCCTTTGCCGGGGCCGCGCCGCCCTTGCCGCCTGCCGGCGCCGCACCCTTGCCGCCAGCGCCGCCCGTCCCCTTCGTCGTCCCTGCCATGTCCGCACCTCCTGAACGCGGATGCCCCTGCCCGGCGGAGTGATTCCGTCCGGGGAGGGTGCAACACGGGTCTGCACCAGACCCGCCACCACGATACACCCGGGCCCGATTCCGTCAAAAGAAACAGTTGCGTGATGGCCATGGACGGGGGATTTCCGCCACCCGGCCCGCGCACCCTTGCCCCCGGGCCGAGTTGCGGCCTATGCATCGGCCAGGGGTGGCGAAAGCGGGGGACGAGACCATGGAATCGAGCAAACCGCAGCCCCTGAAGGCCGCCCTCTGGATGACCGGAGCCATCGCCTCGTTCGTGCTGATGGCGGTGGCCGGGCGCACGGTGCAGGCGGAACTGAACACCTTCGAGCTGATGTTCTGGCGTTCGCTGGTGGGGCTGGCGATCGTCGCCGCCATCATCCGCTGGCGCGGCGGCAGCTTTGCGCTGGTGCGCACGCGCCACCCGGGACTGCACCTGACGCGCAACCTGGGGCATTTCTTCGGGCAGAACCTGTGGTTCTTTGGCCTGACGGCGATTCCGCTGTCGCAACTGGTGGCGCTGGAATTCACCCTGCCGATCTGGGTGGCCCTGATGGCGCCGCTGCTGTTGGGCGAGCGGTTGACCCTGACAAAGCTGGTCGTGGTGTTTCTGGGGTTCGTCGGCGTGCTGGTGGTGGCGCAGCCGGGGTCGCAGGCGCTCAACATCGGGCATCTGGCCGGGATCCTGGCGGCGGTGGGTTTTGCCATCAACCTGATCTTCACGCGCAAGATCATGCGCCACGACGCGGTCCTGTGCGTGCTGTTCTGGATGACGGCCAGCCAGTCGGCGATGGCGCTGGTGCTGGCGCTGGCCTTCGGGTTCACCTGGCCGAGCCTGACCATGGTGCCCGCGCTTCTGGTGATCGCGCTGACCGGCTTGTCGGCGCATTATTCGCTGACCTCGGCCCTGGGCCTTGCACCCGCGACGCTGGTGGCGCCGATGGAGTTCTTTCGTCTGCCGATCATCGCGCTGGTCGGCATGTGGCTTTATGCCGAGCCTCTGGACCCGATGGTGTTTCTGGGCGCGGTGTTCATCTCTGCTGCGAATTTCATCAATGTGCGCGCCGCGACACCGGCTGCGCAGCGGGGTGACGCAGGGTGAACCCAAAGGTCTGCGCGGCAAAAACATGACGAACGGTTCATGTCGCGCGAAACTGGTTTGCACAAAGCGGATGATGTGCTTTAACCCTTGGCATCGGCCTGCCTGAGGCAGACTGACAACGAATAATCCTTGGGAGGAACTACATGGATCGTCGCTCATTCCTGCGCACGTCGACGTTTGGCGGTGCCGCTGCAGCCGCCTCGACACTGGCCGCGCCTGCGGTCGCACAGGGCCGCACCACCTGCGTGATCGTCTCGACCTGGCCGCGGGGCCTGCCGGGCCTCGGCACCGGGGCTGAACGTCTGGCCGCCGCGATCACCGCCGCCACCGATGGTGCGATCACCACGGAATATTACGCCGCGGGCGAACGGGTCGGCGCCTTTGACTCGTTCGACGCCGTCGCCGCGGGCGATGCGCAGGCCTATCACGGCGCGGATTATTACTGGAAGGGCAAGCACCCGGCCTGGTCCTATGTCACCGCCGTTCCCTTTGGCCTGACCTCGGTCGAACAGAACGCCTGGATCCACCATCTGGGTGGCCAGCAACTGTGGGACGAACTGGGTGATGAATTCGGCATCAAGGGCCATCTGGCGGGCAACACCGGCCTGCAGATGGGCGGCTGGTTCAACAAGGAAATGAACACGGCCGAGGATTTCCGCGGGCTGCGCATGCGTATCCCCGGGATCGGCGGCGACATGATGGCCAACATGGGCGTTTCGGTCGTCTCGCTGCCCGGCGGCCAGATCTATGAAAACCTCGTGTCGGGCGCCATCGACGCGACCGAATGGGTTGGACCCTGGAACGACTACTTCCTGAACCTGCACCAGGCGGCGCGCTACTACTACTGGCCCGGCGTGCACGAGCCCGGTGCGGCGCTGTCGATGGGCTTCAACAAGTCGTGGCTGACCAGCCTGCCGACCTGGCAGCAGAAAGCAATCGAGGCCGTCTGCCTGTCCGAGAACGACCTGATGCTGGCCGAGTTCAACGCCAACAACGGTGCCTATCTGCAGCGACTGGTGAACGACCATGGCGTCCAGCTGCGCGAATTCAACGATGACATCTATGACGCGTTCGGCGATGCCGCCGAGGCGACGTTTGACGTCATCCGCCAGCATTCGGACCTCGCCAGCCGGTTCCACGATTCCTTCGTCGCGGCGCGCGCCGCCGTGGGTGGCTGGCTGAACATCACCGACGTGGCCTACCTGCGCCAGCGCAACCGCGTGCTGGGCATCGAGTGATCGCCCCACGCAACTGACAACCGGGCCGGGCGCGTGC
>CALEZJ010000349.1 GCA_937927885.1 uncultured Paracoccaceae bacterium
GCACAGGTCCTGCGTGGGGCGGGTCGCATGGATCGTGCCAGTGAAGCCATCGCGCACCAGTTTGGGCAACAGGCCGGAATGGTCGATATGCGCATGGGTCAGGATGACCGCGTCGATCTCTCCGGGGGTGAAGGGAAAGGGGCGGTAGTTCAGCTCCTTTTCCGTCTTCGAACCCTGAAACATGCCGCAGTCGACCAGCAGCGCGCCCCCGGGGGTTTCCAGCCGAAAGCACGAACCCGTGACACCCCGCGCGGCGCCGTGAAAGGTCAGACTGGGAACAGGCAGACTGCGAAGGGTCTTTGTCATGGCGTCACTATCGCCCGCCTCTCGCGCGGGCACAAGCACGGCAGTGGGGCGGGGGGAAACCTCAGCTTGCGCCGGGGTCAGTCCTTGCCGCGGATCGGCTGCACATATTGCAGCGCCATGTCCCAGGGAAAGAAGATCCAGGTGTCCTGACTGACTTCGGTCACATAGGTGTCGACCTGCGGCTTGCCGTGCGGCTTGGCATAGACGGTCGCGAAATGCGCCTTGGGATAGAGTTTGCGCACCAGTTCCAGCGTCTTGCCGCTGTCGACCAGATCATCGACGACCAGAATCCCGGTGCCGTCGCCCATCAGGTCTGACTGCGGGCTTTTCGTCACCCGCGCCTCAGACCGCTGATCTTCCTTGCCGCCGCCCGAGTGGTAGGATTTCACCGAGATCGTGTCTACCACCCGGATGTCGAGTTCGCGCGACACGATCATCGCCGGCACCAGCCCGCCCCGCGTGATGGCGACGATGGCGCGCCAGCCGCCTTCGGCTTCGGGTCCGCGGCCTTGCAGGCGCCAGGCCAGCGCGCGGGAATCGCGGTGGATCTGGTCCCAGCTGACGTGGAACCCGCGTTCATGGGGCAGACGGTCGTTCATGGCATAACCCTCAGGTGGCGGCGATCTTCACACCCGGCAGCCCCGGCAATCCGCCAGAGCCGCGGTCGATCAGAGTTTTCAGGCTGATATACCCGGCCCGCGTGCCGTCAAGCGAGAAGATGGGCGCACCCCCCGTGTTCCCGAACGTTTCCCTGAGGAACACGACCGCCTGCAGCACACCGGACACCCACAGCGGTGTCTGCGGCAGGGTTCCCGGAAAGACCGCCAGCGTCAATCCTTGCGGCCGGTCACCACGTCGATGTCGGGGGCGTCCACCGCCTTCATGCCAACGACATGGTACCCCGCATCGACATGCAGAACCTCGCCGGTGGTGCCCGATGCGAGGTCGGACAGAAGGTAGAGGGCGGATTTGCCGACTTCTTCCTGCGTCACGTTGCGGCGCAGCGGCGAGTTCAGCTCGTTCCACTTCATGATATAGCGAAAATCCCCGATCCCGCTGGCGGCCAGCGTCTTGATCGGCCCGGCGCTGATCGCGTTGACGCGAATGCCGTCCTTGCCCAGATCCTCGGCCAGATACATCACGCTGGCCTCCAGTGCCGCCTTGGCGACGCCCATCACATTGTAATGCGGCATCACCTGTTCGGCGCCGTAATAGGTCAGCGTCAGCATCGATCCGCCCGAACCCATCATCGCCGCCGCGCGCTTGGCCACGGCGGTAAAGGAATAGACCGAAATATCCATGGTCATCAGGAAGTTGTCGCGCGAAGTGTCGACATAGCGACCGCGCAACTCGTTCTTGTCGGAAAAGCCGATCGCGTGCACCAGAAAGTCGATCTGGCCCCATTCCGATTTCAGCCCGGAGAACAGCGCATCGACCGAATCCATGTCGGCCACATCGCATTCGAACAGCCGCGGCACGCCCAGCTGCTGCGCCAACGGACCCACGCGCTTTTTCAGCGCCTCGCCCTGATAGCTGAAGGCTAGCTCGGCTCCATGTGCGGCGAGAGCCTGTGCAATGCCCCAGGCGATGGATTTGTCATTGGCGAGTCCCATGATGAGACCCCGCTTGCCCGCCATTAATCCTGCTGACATTGCGCGCTCCGGCAAAGGTTTACTTTGCGGCAAGCTTTAGGCCAAAGGTCGCAGGTCATCAAGGGCGCGTGCTCTTGCGCCTGCCGGGGATTCCTTGCCAAGCTTTGCCGAACCCGAAGGAGCGACCATGTCCGACACCGAATCCCAGCGCAGCGGCCTCTTTGCCGGTGACGATCCCTTTCTCATTGCCCGCCGCTGGCTGACCGAGGCCGAGAGCGTCGAACCGAACGATCCGAATGCCATCGCGCTGGCAACAGTGGATGCGTCGGGGATGCCCAATGTACGCATGGTGCTGCTGAAAGAGATCGAAAGCTACGGGGCGGGGGCGGGCGCCTTCGTGTTCTACACCAATTACGCCAGCGTCAAGGCGACGGAAATCGAGGGGGCGGGAAAGGCCGCTTTCGTGATGCACTGGAAGTCCCTGCGCCGCCAGATCCGGGTGCGGGGCACCGTCACGCGCGAGGAGGGGCCGCAAGCGGACGCCTATTATGCCAGCCGTTCGCTGCAATCGCGTCTCGGCGCCTGGGCCAGCCGCCAATCGCAGCCGCTCGCATCGCGGGCTTCGCTGATGGCTGAGGTGGCGAAACTGGGCCTGACGATGGGGACGAACCCGCCACGGCCGCCATTCTGGGGAGGATACCGCATTGCCCCCGTCGAGATCGAGTTCTGGGCGGATGGCGCCTTTCGGTTGCATGACCGTTTCCGTTTTTCGCGCCTGGCGGGAACCGGCAACTGGGCGAGTACCCGCCTGAACCCGTGAATTTCACGCTTCGTGAACGGCATTGCCCTTGCATTCGCTGCAAATTGCGAAGATGTTGAGGGCGCTTTGGCGTCATGTCGGGTTGGGAATGCTGATGGTAGAGTTGGAGAGAGGCCTTCCGCGAGTCCGCGGGAGCGTCAAGTGGTTCGACCCTTCGAAGGGCTTCGGATTCATCGTGGCAGACTCGGGTGGTCCCGACATCCTGTTGCATGTGAACGCTTTGCGCAATTTCGGTCAGAGTTCGGTCTGCGACCGGGCTGGGATCATCGTCAGCGTCCAGCAGACCCAGCGCGGCTTGCAGGTCGTCGAGGTGTTCGAGGTCACGCCGCCCGTGGACGAGGCCGGCGCCTCGGTCATGGGCGTCGATGCGGTCGACGCCGAGCATGCGCATATTCCTCTCGAACCGGCCCGGGTGAAATGGTTCGACAAGGTCAAGGGCTTTGGCTTTGCCAATGTCTTCGGCCTGCCCGAGGATGTATTCATTCACATGGAAGTGCTGCGCAAATCCGGCTTTGCCGAGCTACAACCGGGTGAGGCCGTCGGGCTGCGAATCGTCGAGGGCGATCGCGGCCGCATGGCGGTGGCCATCGCCCCGTGGGAATCGGCGCAAAGCAAAAGGTGAGTGCATGATACGGTCTGGTTGTCTGGCTGTCGCGCTGATCGCCGTCGGCGCGGGTGTGGGGGCAACCGAGTGCCGCGAGGACCGCGTGCAGTTGCGCGGTTCCTTCGGGCAGGCCGCCTTCACGGTCGAGATCGCCGATGACGACGCCGAGCGCGCGCAGGGCCTGATGCATCGCCCGTCGATGGGGCGCTTCAACGGCATGCTCTTTGTCTTCGATGGCCCGCAGCGTGCGGTGTTCTGGATGGAGAACACGCTGATCCCGCTCGACATGTTGTTCATCGACGAGCAGGGCGTGGTGCAGCACATCCACCACAATGCGGTTCCGTTGGACCGCACGGGCATCGATGGCGGTTTCGGCATCCAGTATGTGCTCGAAATCAACGGTGGGATGGCAGAGCGTCTGCGCCTGTCCCCGGGGGTCGAACTGCGTCATCCGGCGATTGCGCAGGACGCCGCCGCCTGGCCCTGTCAGTAATCCCTTTCCTATGCCGCGCCGCTGGTCTAAGAGGCGGCCAGTCGGGGCGTGGCGCAGCCTGGTAGCGCGACGGT
>CALEZJ010000350.1 GCA_937927885.1 uncultured Paracoccaceae bacterium
GGATTCTGGGACGAGCGTCTGTCGACCGTCGCTGCCGAGCGAGCGCTGCTGGATTTCGACACCTCGCGCGCCAAACGTGCGCAAGTGATCGACCACGTCGCCGCAGGGTTCATCTTGCAGGGATTTCTGGACAGATTGGCGGTAATGCGTCGCTGACAGACTGGAAGCCGCGGGTTTCGCGGTTATGTTGCGGCGGAATGCGGACAAGGGCTGACGATGAACGACCTTTCTTCTGACCGACTCTGGAAGCGTGATGAAATCGACAGCCCCTGCGTGAAAGTCTGCGTGATCCATCCGCAGACCGGTCTCTGCGTTGGCTGCCAGCGCTCGCTGGGCGAGATCGCAGCCTGGTCGCAAATGGCCCCCGAAGACCGTAGTCGAGTCATGGCAGAGTTGCCCGGGCGTGCAGGCCAGTTACGCCAGCGCCGGGGCGGACGCGCTGCGCGTTTGCGCGGGGACGAAGGCAAGTAGAGGTCGCCTTTCGCCTTGTCGCGCTTGGTCGCAAAGGCATTCTCGGGGCAAAGCGCGGCTGACAGGGCGCAAAACTCTTCGTTCTGTCAGCCAAGTCCAGACAAACGGTCTTCGAAAGCGGGCGTACCCGCCCTTGGCTGGGTGCGAGCCTGGGCGGGGCAGGGGTCCTCGACAGGCTCGAGAACCCTTTATCCGCGCAGCACCCCGCCCGTCGCCTTGGCGACCTTGTCGACGATCCGGGCCGAGAGCGCGGTGATCTCGTCTTCGGTCAGTGTCCTGCCCTGCGGTTGCAGTCGTACGGTGATCGCCAGCGACTTCTTGCCGACACCCATCTGCGCCTCGGCGCGCTCGCCGGTGAACTCGTCGAACACCCGCACGCTGTCGATCAGTCCCTTGTCGACGCCCTGCGCGGCATTCACCAGCGCCAGCGCCTCGACCCGCGAATCCAGCACAAAGGCGAAATCCCGTTCGACCGCCTGGAAGTCGCTCTGCACCAGCGCCGGACGTGTCGCGATTGCGCTGCGCGGCATCGGCACCGCGGCGGGGATCAGCGTGAAGGCCACCGCTGCACCCTTGATCCCGTAGGCTTTCAGGATGCGCGGATGCACCTCGCCAAAGCTGGCCAGCACGGTCTTTGGTCCCAGAGTCAGGCGCCCGGCGCGGCCCGGGTGGAACCAGCCGGCGACGTTGCGGTCCGATTGCGTCTTGGCCGGGGCGCCGATGGCGGCCAGCACCGCCTCGGCATCGGCCTTGGCGTCGAAGACATCGACCATGCGGCGGCTCCCATGCGGATCGCGCGCGGCGGCGGCGCCGACCAGATGGCCGGTCGCCTGCAGGTGCTGTTCGCCCGGCTCGCCGCCGTGGAAGACGGGGCCGACCTCGAACAGCGCCAGATCCATGAAGCCGCGCGCCTGATTGCGTGCCGCCGCCGCCAGCAGGCCGGGCAGCAGGTCCGGGCGCATATGCGTCATTTCGGTGGAAATCGGGTTTTCGATCCGCAGCGCATCCGTCCCGCCGCCGAACCGTACAGCCGAGGCCGCGTCGATGAAGCTGTAGGTCACGCATTCGTGATAACCAAGGCTGGCCAGCGTGCGCCGTGCAAGGCGCTCGCGCCGCTGGATCGGCGTCAGGATCGGCGCGGGCACCCCGGCCGAGGGACGGGGCAGGGGGCGCCCTTCCAACTGCGTCAGCGAGGCGACGCGGGCGACTTCCTCGACCAGATCGGCGTCATCTTGCACATCCGGGCGCCATGATGGCGGGGTGGCCAGATTGCCGTCGAGCGCAAAGCCCAGGGAATCCAGCGTCTTGCGCTGCGCAGCCTCGGGGATGTCCATTCCGACCAGCGACACGACCCGCGCCGGGTCAAAGGTATAGCGCCGCGTCACCGTAGGGGCAGCGCCGTCCATTGCCAGCTCGGACGCCTCGCCACCGCACAGGTCCAGGATCATCTGCGTGGCCAGATCGAGGCCCGGCAGCGTGAATTCAGGGTCCACGCCACGCTCGAACCGATAGCGCGCGTCCGAATTGATTTTCAGCGCGCGGCCTGTGGTGGCCACGGTGATCGGGTCCCAATAGGCCGATTCGAGGAACACATCCAAGGTGCTCTCGGTGCAGCCCGAATGCTCGCCGCCCATGATGCCCGCGATGCTTTCGACCCCATTCGCATCCGAAATCGCCATCATGCCGGGCGCCAGCACATAGGTCTTGCCGTCGAGGGCAAGGATCTCCTCGCCGCCCGCTGCCGGATGAATGCTCAGCACATTGCCCGTGACCTTCGCCATGTCAAAGACATGCAAGGGGCGGTTCAGGGCGAAGGTGAAAAAGTTCGTCACATCGACCAGCGTCGAAATCGGCCGCAACCCGATGGACTTGAGCCGCTGCTGCAACCAGCGCGGCGAGGGGCCGTTCTTCACCCCCCGGATCACCCGGCCCGCAAACAGCGGGCAGCCGCGCGCTTTCAAGGCGGGGTCGATTTCCACCCTCAGCGGGCTGGGGAAGGCCGCCGCAATCGCCGGAATCTCCAAGGGTTTCAACACACCCAGCCCGCGCGCAGCCAGGTCCCGCGCAATCCCGCGCACGCCCAGCGCATCGGGGCGGTTCGGCGTGATCTTGATGTGGATCATCGGGTCATTGAGGCCGCGATAGTCGATGAAGCGCGCGCCCAAGGGCGCGTCCTCGGGCAGGTCGATGATCCCGTCGTGATCGTCGCTTAGCTCCAACTCGCGTTCTGAACACATCATCCCGTTCGACGCCTGCCCCCGGATCACACCCGGTTTCAGGTCAACACCGGTGCCCGGAATATGCGTGCCGGTCGGCGCGAAAACCCCGACCAACCCGGTACGCGCGTTCGGCGCGCCGCAGACCACCTGCACCACCTCGGTGCGATCGCCGGGGCCGTCGGGCAGGGTTTCTACCTTGCACAGGCGCAGTTTGTCGGCGTCAGGATGCTTCACGGCTTCAAGAATGCGAGCGATACGAAACGCGCCCAGGGTCGCAGCGGGATCGACGACTTCCTCGACCTCGAGGCCCAGATCGGTCAACGCCTCGGTGATCGCGTCGAGGGTGGCCGTGGTTTCCAGGTGCTCCTTGAGCCAGGACAGGGTGAATTTCATCGCCGGACCTCTGCGTGCCTATCGGGTTTGCGGCCCTGTTAGCCCATCGGCGGGGCCAAGAAAAGGCCGCCACCCCGCTCGCACAGCCGTGATTGAACGCTTTCACTGCCCCGTGCGACACTGGACCAGACCCCCTGTCGGAGTTCTGTTATGTCAAACCGTCTCTTGGCTGTCGTTGCGACGCTTTTCCTTGCCGCTGGCCCCGCCCTTGCCGACAATCAGCGGGTCTTTCCTGCTGCGGCCGATGGCACGATCGGGTTTCGCATGCCTTCGGGCAATGTGGGATGTCATTTCATTCCGGCGGGTGGCACGGCGGTGTATCACACAGCCACGGGGCAGGAGGAACTGCACTGCATCCGCCTGCAGCCCCAGACGCTGGTGGTGATCCTCGAGCATCATCTGGGCGGGCAAGAGCCGATCCTCAGCACCGAAGTCCCCGAATTGCCGGACGGTCCGGTGCTGCCCTATGGTCATTTCTGGCAACAGGGCCCGTTTACATGCCTTTCTTCTCGCAACGGTTTGACCTGCACCAATTCTTCGGGTGCAGGCCTGAGAATGTCGCGTGCGGAAGTGGTCAGCTGGTAGCGCCTCAGCGGCGCTTGCCACGACCCGAATCGTCCTCGTCCTCGTCTTCGTCCTGATCCGCGTCGGGCAAGTTGAAGAAGCTTTCGGCGTCGGAATAGTCGACGGCCTTCTTTTCCTCTTGCGCGCCCATGCCGAACCCTTCGAGACCGCGAGGCATGCGCGGCTCGGGCGACATGTCCAGCGACTGCTCGGTTGAAACCAGCTTGCGCCGCTCGTCATCGGTCATCACGCTGCCTTCGGCCTCGCGCTTCTTCGCGGCCTTCTGCACTTCGGAGTCCAGTTCGGACTGCCGACACAGGCCAAGCGCAACCGGATCGATGGGGGTGATGTTCTGGATGTTCCAGTGCGTGCGCTCGCGGATCGCCAGGATCGACGGGTTGGTGGTGCCTACCAGCTTGCGGATCTGCGCATCGGCCAGTTCGGGGTGGAACTTGACCAGCCACAGGATTGCGGCCGGGCGATCCTGACGCTTGGAGAGGGGCGTGTAGCGCGGGCCGCGGCGCTTTTCCTCGCCGACCGAGGCCGGGTTGAATTTCAGCTTCAGCCGATAGCTAGGGTCCGCCTGACCCTTCTTGATCTCGACCTCGTCAAGCTGGTTGTGTGCGATCGGGTCGAACCCCTTGACACCGGTCGCCACATCGCCGTCGGCGATGCCCTGGACCTCCAGCTCGTGCAGGCCGCAGAAATCGGCAACCTGCTTGAAGCTGAGCGTGGTGTTGTCGACCAGCCAGACTGCGGTGGCCTTGGCCATCAGGGGTTTAGACATCGCATCGATCCTTTGTGCCGCCAGAGGCGCATGCCGCGGCGCACGCCGGGGGACCGGCCACGGCCGCGAGCCGTGCATCCTCGATTTCGGGGAATGCAGCGTATATAAGCGCGCGGGACGCCTTAGGAAAGAGAAAATGCAGATCCGAGCCCTCGCCCTGACCGCCCTTGTGCCGGTTTTTGCCGCCCTTGCCCCGCCAACCGCCGCCGCGCAGGACCGCGCGGGCGAGTTCGACCATTACCTGTTAGCCCTGTCCTGGATCCCAGCATGGTGCGCGGTTGACGGCGATCAACGCCGCGACCCGCGATGTGGGACGGGCAGCGCCATCGGCTGGGCGCTGCACGGCCTTTGGCCCCAGAACCGGGCGGGCGATTGGCCAGAATATTGCCGCACCTCCGAGCGCGACCCTTCGCGCATCGAAACGGCGGCACAGGCGGCAATCTTCGGCACCTCGGGTGCCGCCTGGCATCAGTGGAACAAGCACGGCCGCTGTTCGGGCTTGTCGGCACAGGCGTACTACGACCTCGCGGCGCGCGCTTTGGCCGGAGTGACCCTGCCCGAGGTGTTCGAAGCCGTCTCGCGCCCACTGAACGTGCGGCCCTCCGTAGTCGAGTCGGCCTTCATCGAGGCCAACCCCGGTCTGACCCAGGACATGATGGTCACGAGTTGCGCACGCGGCGACCTGGTGGAACTGCGGTTGTGTCTGACACGAGACCTCGAGCCGATGCCCTGTGATCCGGCGCTGATCCGGCGTGAGTGCCGGTTGGAGGCTGCGCGCCTCTTGCCGCTGCGCTGAGGGAAGGGAGGGGGCATCAGCACCCTGCGGATACTTGCGGCACAAAGATGGGATTAGCCCCCGGGTTCGAACAGGTCGCTTTGGGCGGCGGGGCGGGGAGGTGGCAAGCCGAGGTGACGCCAGCTGGCCTGTGTCAGCATGCGCCCGCGCGGGGTGCGCGCCAGCAGTCCCTGTTGCAACAGGAAGGGTTCGATCACCTCTTCGATCGCATCGCGGCTTTCGCTGAGTGCGGCGGCGATGGTTTCCACCCCCACTGGCCCGCCGCCGTCATGATCCGCCAGCAGTTGCAGATACCGCCGGTCGGCACCGTCGAGGCCGAGGTGATCGACCCCGAGCCGCGTCAGGGCATCATCGGCGAGGGTGCGGCTCAGACGGCCGTCGCCCTCGACCAACGCAAAATCGACCACGCGGCGCAGAAGTCGGCCTGCGATGCGCGGGGTTCCGCGGGCGCGGCGCGCGATCTCGTGCACGCCATCCTCGGCCGCAGGAACGCCCAGCAGCCGCGCGCCGCGCGCGACGATCTGACACAGCTCGGCTTCGGTGTAGAATTGCAGGCGCGTGGGAATGCCGAAGCGATCGCGCAGCGGCGTGGTGAGAAGGCCCAGCCGTGTGGTGGCGCCGACGAGGGTGAAGGGCTGCAACTCGATGCGTACGGTGCGTGCCGCCGGCCCCTCGCCGATCACCAGATCCAGTTGGAAATCCTCCATCGCCGGGTAAAGCACCTCTTCGACGGCGGGGCTGAGGCGGTGGATCTCGTCGATGAACAGGACGTCGCGCGGCTCGAGGTTGGTCAGGATCGCGGCGAGGTCCCCAGCCTTGGCCAGCACCGGGCCCGACGTCATGCGAAACCCGACACCAAGTTCGCGCGCCATGATCTGGGCAAGCGTCGTCTTGCCAAGGCCTGGGGGGCCATAGAACAGCGTGTGGTCCATCGCCTCGCCGCGCATCTTCGCGGACTGGATGAAAACCTTGAGATTGGCGCGTGCCTCGTGCTGGCCAATGAACTCATCGAGCATCTGCGGGCGCAAGGCGCGGTCGGCATCCTCGGGCTGTCGGTCTGGGCGCAGGGTGGGGTCGGGCTGGGTCATGGGGCGAGTTGGCGGAATTTCGGAGCGGTCGTCAACGGGCTGTTCCTGAATGGAGCTCAAGCTGATGGTGGGTAGCCTGAGTCACTCCCACTCGTTCGGGGCAGGTCAGGAAAGACGCCTCGTTCGGGCAAGGTTTCTGAGAGGCACCGGCCTGTTCGCGGCTGTGGGCCGGGGAATGCGGGATAGGTAGGAGCAGGCCCAACGCAGCCCGAGCGGTCCTGACAATCCAAAGGTTCGGGAGGGCGAGCCTTGGTTTCACCGGGCGCGAGGACGAGGAACAACGAGCACCCAACATCACCTCATGTCCTCGGCTGAAAGAGGTGGCGCGCGGCGTGGGTCTTGCGCAAGCGGTGGGCGCGGGGTGGCGAGGGCATTCACTTTGGTGCCAGCAGTTTCAGGGCGGCGCGGATCAGGGCGGGGGTTTCGGTTTCCGCTTCGGCGGCCTGGGCGACGGCCTGCGCAGCCTCGGAGGGGCCATAGCCGAGGTTGGTCAGGGCGGAAAGCGCATCTGCCTGTGCCAGTTGCGACTGGCGGCGCTGGGACGGTTTGACACGAGGCGCCGGACCAGAAGGCACGGGGGCCTCGACCGGCTCGATCACCGCATCCTCGCCCAGATCGGGGGCAGCGGCGCCCATGGCCATCACGGCGGGCGCCTTGTCCTTGAGTTCCAGCACCACGCGCTGCGCCAGTTTTGGCCCCACCCCCGGGGCCTTGCGCATGGCACCGGCATCGCCGATCGCGATGGCGCGGGCCACCCCTTCGGTGCCCAGCGTGCCCAGTATCGACATTGCCGCCTTGGCGCCGACGCCTTGCACCGACATCAGCAGCCGATGCCATTCCTTTTCCACCAGCGTCAGAAATCCGAAGAGTTGCAGCAGATCCTCGCGCACGAGAAGTTCGGTATAGAGCGCCGCCATCCCGCCCGGACCCGGCAAGGCCATCAGCGTGCGCTCCGAGACATGCACCAGATAACCGACACCCCGCACATCCAGCAGCACATGGTCTGCTGCGCGGTAGTCGATCCGACCGGAAAGTTTGCCGATCATTCCGCTGCCCTCAGTGCCGCCTGCAAGCGCCCCGCACTTTGTGAATGGAACGAGTGGCAGATCGCCACGGCAAGCGCGTCGGCGGCGTCGGGGCTGGCGATCTGTACACCGGGTAACTGCATCCGCACCATGTGATCGACCTGTACCTTGGCGGCCTTGCCCACGCCGACGACCGCCTTTTTCACCGCATTGGGCGCGTATTCGCCGACGGTGAGGCCGAATTGCGCCGGCACCAGCAGGGCTATGGCGCGCGCGTGGCCCAGTTTCAGGGTCGCCACCGCGTCCTTGTTGACGAAGGTCTGCTCGACCGCCGCGCAGTCCGGCCGGTGCTGCGCCAGAACCTGCGTCAACTGCTCGTGCAGGCTGAGAAGACGCTGCGCCAGGTCTTCGCCTTCAGAATGCAGCGTCCCGTTGGCGACATGGCTGAGCCGCGAACCGGCCACTTCAATGATCCCCCAGCCGAGGTTTCGCAATCCCGGATCGATTCCCAATACCCGCATGACCTGCCCCGCTGCTCGCTTGACGCGCCCCTTGCGGGCGTCCTTGGCGGGAAATCTGGCACGAAAAGTGAACAAAAGCCAGCGGAAAGACAAATCTTTGCCGTCGACGATCAAATTCGCGTTGCATCTGCCGATTCTGGTCGTAAAGTCGTCGCATTCGGACAGCGCCACTTAAATGTGGTCGCTTCACTGTGGTGTAAGCCATGCTTTTGATGCATGGCCGTCTTGCTTGCCAGCCCTCTTCTCGCTGCACACGCAAAGCGCTATCTGAGGCGCACAAGCACAATGCTTCACCACTTTTTTGACGACAGGAGCCTCAGATGGCCTTTTTTGCCTCCGCCCGCCCCGTCGCTGACGGCGTGTTCGGCCGCAGCCTCGGTTTCTCGTTCGCCGACATCTTCGCCCGCGTCGCGGCCTGGAACGATCAGCGCATCACCCGCCGTGAACTCGCCAATCTGTCGGATCGCGAGCTTGACGATATCGGTCTGTGCCGCGGTGACATCGAGGACGTGGTTCGCGGCCTGCGCTGACCGCGACCCGTTACCGCGCTTGATCAGACGCCGCCCTGGACAGTTCCAGGGCGGCGTTTTCGTGTCTCGTTTTGCTCAAAGGGCTGCGGAAGTGTCCTGGGAGGCACCGGAACCCAGAGCTCCCGCCAGCGTGCGCCTGACCGGATCGGCACCGACCAGCCAATAGGCGAGTTGTCTGTGCAGCCCGGCCTCGTGCCCGGGGTGGGCTGCAAATGCGCGCGCATCATGGGCCAGCCCGGCAGCCTTCAGGATTACCAGAACGGTGAGTGTCGCGCCGACAATCCCGCCCGCCCGGCGCAGCCCGGCAAATCGGGGGCGTTCCTGTTCGATCTTTGCCTCGACGCGCGCGGCAAGGACAGAGTCCATCCGCTGAAGATATGCGAGACTGGGCATGGCTCACTCCGGTTGCAGGGTCGAATAGCACCGGGATGACACAGGATAGCGGCAAAATTCGGGCGGAACTCTCAGACGCGGCGCAAGATGAGGGTGGTCCAGTCACCGATCTCCTCGCGTTCGACCTCGGCAAAGCCCGCTGCGACATAGGCGGCCAGAACCTCGGCGGCCTGGGTGTTCAGAAGGCCGGACAGGATTGCAACGGACCCTGTCGCTGTGTGGCGCGCCATGTCGGGGGCGATTTGGATCAGCGGCCCTTTCAGGATATTGGCAAAGACCAGATCATAGGGCGCGCGCGCGTGTATGTCGGCATGCTCGAACCCGACCGCCTCCAGGCAGGTGATGCGATCCTGAAGCCCATTCGCTGCCGCATTGGCCAGCGCCACATCGACCGCGACCGAGTCTATGTCGCTGGCCAGGACGGGCTCTGGCCACAGCCGCGCCGCAGCCATCGCCAGAACTGCGGTGCCGCAGCCCACGTCGATGGTGTTCTTCGCATGCCCACCCCGGTCCGCCAGCCGGTCCAAGGCCCGCAGGCACCCCAGGGTGGTGCCATGATGTCCGGTGCCAAAGGCCATTGCCGCCTCGATCAACAGGCCCATGCGTCCTTCGGGAAGCTTGTCGGCGTCATGGCTGCCATAGACGAAGAACCGTCCGGCTTCGACGGGTTTTAATTCGCGTTTCACATGGGCGACCCAGTCGATTTCGGGCAGTTCCGAGACCGCGAATTCCGCCGCGCCATAGGCAGCGGCCAGCAGCGTCAGGGCGATGTCATCGGGTGCTTCGGTGAAATAGGCGCCGACCTCCCAAAGGTTGGACCCGTCCTCCATCTCGAACACACCTACTCCCATCGGCGCGGGTTCCAGTTCCTCCAGCGCCTCGCCCAGGGCTTGCGCGTGGGCTTCATCGGGAAGGGTGGTCAAGGCAGTATAGGTGGGCATGGCGTGTCTCCGGATACCAACGCGGCCTAGCGTGTCGCTTCCCGCCTGACAAGCCCGACTGTTCCCGTCTCGCAGCCACGCCTAGGCGAATACGACCTGTTACCTCAGCCGCGCTTGCCGCAAGAGCGTCGGCGGCGGGCGATGCCCTGCCCGGCGCCGAGGACTCGATGCCCGGAGGCGCCGCCTTACCCGTCCAGTCCCTGCTCGTCCAGCAGGTGCCGTCCCGCGCGGTCCTCGACCTCGACGATCCACAGATCCGGATCACGCGCCCGCTCGCGCGCCAGAAACGCGTCAATCTCGGACTCGGGGCCTGTTGCGACGCAGATCCAGGCGCGGCGGTCCGTCATCAAGTCGAACTGGCGCTGAAAAAGCCGGGCGGTGCCGTCGAGAGGGGATTGCTTGACCAACACTGCTCCGGCAGTGGCGTCGCCACGGCGCACGACGAAACATGCAATATCTGCCAGCCTGAGACGGGTCAGATAGGCTTGCACCCAGAAGTCCGCCGTCAGGCGCGGGGGGCTCATGGTGAAAGGGGGGGCATTCCGCTGCCCTCTTGCCAGCACCCAAACACCCCTCCGAGCGCAATGAGGGCCGAATCAAGGCGCGCGGTATCAGGCATTACCGTCCTTGAAATCGAGGCCCATGTTGTCATAGCGCTCGGCTTCTTCCAGCCAGTTCTGGCGCACGCGCACGGTCAGGAACAGATGCACGGGGCGGCCCAGGAAGGTGGCGATCTCGGCTCGGGCCTGCTGACCAATCACCTTGATCGTCTCACCCTTGTGGCCCAGAACGATCCCCTTGTGGCCCTCGCGCGCGACATAGATCACCTGGTCGATGCGGGCCGATCCGTCCTCGCGCTCTTCCCAGGCCTCGGTTTCCACCGTCAACTCGTAGGGGAGTTCCTGATGCAGCCGCAGCGTGAGTTTCTCGCGGGTCATCTCGGCGGCGATCATGCGTTCCGAGGCGTCGGCTAACTGGTCCTCGGGGTAAAGCCAGGCGCCTTCGGGCAGCGACTCGCCTAGCCAGGTCTTCAGGTCCTCGCAGCCATAGCCGCGCTCGGCCGACACCATGAAGGTGCGTGCAAAGGGGAAGGATTCGTTCATCTGCGCGGACAGGGCGAGCAACGCCTCGGCCTTGATGCGGTCGATCTTGTTGATAGCCAGAGCCACGATCTGCCCTGGCACGACGCGCTCCTTGAGCGTATCCAGAATCGCCTGTACCCCGTCGGTCAGCCCGCGATGCGCCTCGATCAGCAGCACCACGATATCGGCATCCGCCGCCCCGCCCCAGGCGGCAGCGATCATAGCGCGGTCCAGCCTGCGGCGCGGGCGAAAGAGGCCCGGCGTGTCGACAAACACGATCTGTGCCTGATCCGCCATCGCGATGCCCCGGATGCGCGCGCGGGTCGTCTGAACCTTGTGGGTCACGATCGACACCTTGGCGCCCACCATCCGGTTGAGCAATGTCGATTTGCCGGCGTTCGGCTCTCCGATCAGGGCGACAAAGCCCGCGCGTGTGGTCATGGGTGTTCCTTTGGCTGTGCCTTGGGCGCTTATACCATGCCGGGCGCGGGCGCCATATGGCTCAAGTCGCGCTGACTTCACCCAGCATCGCTTGCGCCGCAGCCATTTCCGCCGCACGTTTCGATCCGGCGCTCGCCGAAAGCGTGCGACCATCGGCCATCCGCACCTCGATGGTAAAGACTGGAGCATGCGCCGGCCCCTCCCGCGCGGTTTCGACATAGGTCGGCAGGGCCTCGCCTCGCGCTTGCGCCCATTCCTGCAAGGCGGTCTTGGCATCTCGGGCGTCCGTGTCGACCGCCGCAATACGGTCCTGCCAGAGCCGCAGCACCACGCTTCGCGCCGCCTCCATCCCTCCGTCCAGATAGACAGCGGCCAGCACCGCCTCCATCGCGTCGCCGAGGAGAGCCTCCTTGCGTCTCCCGCCCGAGATCATTTCCGACCGTCCCAGCCGCAGTACCGCGCCCAGATCGATGGTCCGCGCCACATCCGCGCAGGTTTCCTTGCGCACCAGCGCATTGAATCGCGGTGCCAACTGCCCCTCGGTCGCCTGACGGTCGGCGTGAAACAGCGCCTCGGCGACGATCAGTCCCAGAACGCGGTCGCCCAGAAACTCCAGCCGCTGGTTGTGCGCGCGCGCCACGGTACCAGCCGAGGCATGGGTCAGCGCTCGGATCAACAGCTCCGGCCGCGAAAAGACGTGACCCAGCCGGGCTGCAAACCGTGTCATTTCGACCGACAGGCTGATCCCGCCCGGCGCCGCCATGCCCAGGTTACTCGCCGTGGTGCAGCGAATGGAAGAACCGATCGCTGCGCCAGGTCCAGAAAGCCAGCATCGAGGTTCCCGCGGACGAGAACATCACCCGGTCCGCGCGCCCGATCAGGTTCTCGAAGGGCACGAAACCGACCCCGCCCGCGTTCTGGGCAAACCGCGAATCGATGGAATTGTCGCGGTTGTCGCCCATGAAGAAGAAATGCCCCTCGGGCACGGTGAACACCGGTGTGTTGTCGGCAAATCCGTTGGCCTCGATGTTCAGCACGGGGTAGCTCACGCCGTTCGGCAGGGTCTCGATCTCGCGGCCTTTGCGGCATTCCCCGCCCTGACCGACCGGAGCGTTCTCGCAGCGCGGGAACTGGCCGGCCGAGCCCTGACGTGCGTAGGTCTCTGCAAAGAACCCGTCGGGCTGCCTCTCGACCGCGACATCATTGATATAGACGAGCCCTGCGCGCACTTGAATGCGGTCGCCGGGCAGGCCGATCAGGCGCTTGATCATGTCGTCGCCCGACACCGGGTGACGGAACACAACGATATCGCCGCGCTCTGGCATCGTGCCCCACAGCCGTCCCGAGATCGGGCACAGGCCAAAGGGACAGGAATGGCGCGACCAGCCATAGGCCATCTTGTTGACGAACAGAAAATCGCCGATCAGCAGCGTCTGCTTCATCGACCCCGACGGGATCCAGAACGGCTGAAAGAACACCGTGCGAAAAACGCCCGCGATCACGAGGGCCCAGAACACCGTCTTCACGGTCTCCCACAGGCCTTCTTTTTTTTCGGTTGCAGCGGCCATGTCGGCTCCTGATCTGATGTCCCGGCGTTCTGGCCCCGGGCCCGGACCGAGTCAAGCACAGCCCGCAGCTTCATCTTGCCCGAAGTACTTACAGGGCTCCCCAAGGAGGCGTGCCCCCTCGACCTCCGGTCAATTCACGATCGTCGCCTCGGTCGCGGCGCGCAACTCGGCCTCGGTCACGCCCTCGGCGCATTCGACGATCTTCAGCCCGCCCGGCACCACATCCAGAACGCCCAGATTGGTAATGATCCGGTTGACCACCCCCTTGCCCGTCAGCGGCAGCGTGCAGGCCTTCAGCACCTTCGACTCGCCATGTTTGGATGCATGGTCCATCACCACGATCACCCGCTTGACGCCCGCGACCAGATCCATCGCGCCGCCCATGCCCTTGACGAGCTTGCCCGGTATCATCCAGTTCGCGAGGTCCCCGTTCTCGGCCACTTCCATCGCGCCCAGGATCGCCATTGCGATCTTGCCACCGCGGATCATCGCGAACGATGTCGCGCTGTCGAAATAGGCCGTGTGCGGCAGCGCCGTCACCGTCTGCTTGCCGGCGTTGATCAGATCCGGGTCCACCGCATCCTCGGTCGGGAAGGGGCCGATGCCCAGCATCCCGTTTTCCGATTGCAGGGTCACGGTCATGCCTTCGGGGATATAATTCGCCACCAGCGTCGGAATCCCGATGCCCAGGTTCACATACATCCCGTCTTTCAGTTCCAAGGCCGCGCGGGCGGCCATCTGGTTACGATCCCAAGCCATGCTCTCGCCCTCCCTCAAGCCTTGCGCGTGGTGCGCTGTTCGATGCGCTTTTCGTGCTGGCCCTGAATCAGGCGGTGCACGTAGATGCCCGGCAGGTGGATGTGGTCGGGGTCCAGTGAGCCGGCGGGCACGATTTCCTCGACCTCCAGCACGCAGACCTTGCCGCATGTCGCCGCCGGCGGGTTGAAGTTGCGGGCGGTCTTGCGAAACACCGCGTTGCCCGTCGTGTCGGCTTTCCAGGCCTTGACGATCGACAGGTCCATCACCAGCCCGGTCTCCAGGATATAGGTCTCGCCGTTGAAGTCCTTGTGTTCCTTGCCCTCTGCGATCACCGTGCCGACTCCGGTCTTGGTATAGAACCCGGGGATCCCCGCACCACCCGCGCGCATACGCTCGGCCAGCGTGCCCTGCGGGTTGAATTCCAGTTCCAGTTCGCCCGACAGATACTGGCGCATGAATTCCGCGTTCTCGCCGACATAGGACGAGATCATCTTCTTCACCTGGCGGGTGTTCAGCAGCATCCCCAGACCGAACCCGTCCACACCCGCGTTGTTCGAGGCCACAGTCAGGTCCTTGACGCCTGAATCGCGAATCGCCGCGATCAACAGTTCCGGAATCCCGCACAGACCGAACCCGCCCGAAGCGATGGTCATTCCGTCGAACAGCAGGCCCTCGAGGGCCTCGGCGGCAGAGCCGTAGATTTTCTGCATGTCATCCCCCGAAATCCAGTTGCGGATGTTTCTGACGCGGCACTGCGGCGAAGTCAATCGGGGGCCCCTTGCGCCTTGCGGGACACAGACTATCCTGCGCGCCATGAACCGAGTCAGGGTCTTGTTTCAGATTGCGGCGCTGGCGCTGCTGGCGGGGTGCGCGCCTTCCGCGCGCCAGGGCATCGATCCTGAACCCCTTCAGGTTTCGCGCGGTGGGCCGCATTTGCTGACCACCCTCGTTTTGTCCCCCGGAGGTCCTGCCGAAGGGCAGCACGCGGCGAGCTTTGCTGCTGCGGGTGCCGGGCGCGTATCGGTCGGTTTCCTGCCGCAAGGTCGCGGCGCCTACGACATTCGCGCCACCTGCGATGCGCGCGCCCGGGTCCGCGATGCCCAAGGCGAGATCAGCGCACCGATGTGGCGCGAACCTGGCCAGCCGGTCGTGCTACGCGTCGAGCCGGGTGCACGGGCAGCGGTGCTGCTGGACCTCGACCCTGCCACCACTCGTTGTGAGTTGACCGTTACCCCCGGTGGCCGCAGCGCCTGGTCGCTTCGCCTTGAACGCGAGGACCGCGTCCATCCCGCCGTCACGCGACTGGATACGCCCTTGCCCGCCTGTACAGCCGCAGGGGGCGATGCCTTGGAACGCGCCTTCATGGCCGATCTCGGGCTGTCGGCCACCTGCCCGGTGCAGATCGGTCGGGTCAGTACGCTTGAACACGGGCTCGACGCGCTCAACGCCCGCATCGAGGCATTGACCGGACGGCGCCTGACGCAGGCCCAACTCGAGGCCGGCGATCCCGACATGGCGATCGATTACAGCGCTGCGCCGCAGCTCGATCTGATCTACATGACCTATCTGAACCTGAACGCCGATTTTGTCGGTTTCCTCATGGCGCGCATGCTGGCCTGGCACGCGGCGCGCGGCACGGTGGTCCGGATCCTTGTCGCCGAGATCATGCTGACCGCCACCGACCGGCGCCTGTTCGAGGGGCTGGCCGCGCGCTATCCCAATGTGCAGATCCAGTCCTTTACCCTGCCTGCTTCCGCGGCTGTTGGGCTGGACGGACAACTGGGGCGCCTTCATCGGGTAACCCATGTCAAGATGTTCGCCACTCTGGCACGCCAACCCGGCCGATCGGTGGCCATCATCGGCGGGCGCAATATCCACGAAGGCTATTTCTTTGATGCGCCGCGTAACCTGCGGGGCTATCCCGGGTTGCATCAGTACAACGTCGCCGAGACCCGCATGACCGGTGGTTTCACCGCCTACCAGGATTACGAAATCGCGATGCATGACGACGCTGCCGTCCGGCGCATCGCCGGGCACATGGCGGCGCTCTGGCACCGCGATCATGACAGCCAGGTCATGCGCGCTCCCGCTTCGGGTGGTGGTCCTGCGCGTGCGGGCGAGGGGATGATGCGGCATTTCGTTTCGATCCCCTTTGCCGATGGCCAGGCGCAGGAGGCCTATTACGTCGGGTTGTTCGATGCTGCCCGGAGTTCGATCCGCATCGCCATTCCCTATCTGAACCTGCCGCCCTTGCTGCACGCCGCGCTTGACCGCGCGAGGGCGCGCGGGGTCGAGGTCGATGTGGTGACCACGGTGCGGGTGCGCGAGGCTACGGATTTCATCGTCTCCGGCCTGAACCGCGACTTTGCGAACCAGTTTGGCGACTGGGTCGAGTTTGTGGATTTCGACCCTTATCCCTTGCTGCTGCATGCCAAGTTGATCGTCATTGACGGCCGACTGTCAGTGATCGGATCGACCAACCTTAACC
>CALEZJ010000351.1 GCA_937927885.1 uncultured Paracoccaceae bacterium
GGCGCCGATGGTCGCGCCCGAGGATGCCGAGTTCATCGCCCAGGCGCTGACGCTGTTGCCGCCGCAGCCCTGGGGCGCCACCTCGTGGTCGGACTGGACCAACGCCGTCAAGGCCGCGACGGGTCGCAAGGGCAAGGGGTTGTTCATGCCGCTCAGGAAGGTGCTGACCGGGATGGAGCATGGGCCTGACATGGGGGCACTGATGCCGCTCTTGCAAAAGGCGCCGCATCTGGGGTGAGGAAAGGGGGCCATCCGGCCCCCTTGTCGTCAGTTCTTCGGGGCTCAGTTCTTGGTGGCTCAGTTCTTGGGGGCCTCGTCGCCCGCAGGCCCCTCGTAGGGGCGCACGAACTGGGCGTAACCCGGCGTGGTTCCGGCGACGAACCCCTCGTCAAAGCCATAATCGAACTCGGCCGCGGCATCATACCGGTGGCAGCGGGCTTCCTCGACGAAATAGCTGCCCTGCGGTTCGAATTGCCAGGCGCGGCAGGCTGCATCGGCGGCGCAAGCGGCCTCGCATTGCTCGGGCGTGCCGTCGGCGGGAAAGCTGATCGCGGTCAACGGCGCGGCCACGATGCCCAGATCGCGCCCCGTGGCCCAGATCTGCAGGCCCGCCTGGCGGGACGGCCCCGGATACCACGGGCCGCCCTGCCGGGCGTCGTCGGCGGGGGCGGGTTCCGGCGCGGGCGCGGGTTCGGGTTCAGGTTCTGGCTGGGGCGGCGGTTCGGGCGCTGCGGTCAGAGTCTGGGTCAGGGCCTCGGCCAGGGTGGCCGCGTCATTGGCCTGGACATAGCGCCCGCCGGTTTCCTCGGCGAGGCAGGCGACCTGTGCGCCTTCTTCGCGGCTCAGGCCAAAGCCCACGACATGCGCGGTGAAATTGACGCCCGACGATTCCAGTTCGCGCCCCAGGGCGCAGGGATCGGCCTCGCAGGTCTCGATCCCGTCAGTGACCAGAACGACGGTCGCCGGATCCTCGGACCAGCGCAGGATTTCGGCGGCCCGGCGGACGGATTCGGTCAGCGGGGTGCGGCCCTGAAAGCGCATCGCGTTGACCGCGGTCGAGATTGCCCCGGCGGTGCCCGGCGCGGGGGCGACCATCAGTTCGATGTCGCCACAATCGCCCCGGGTGCGGTGGCCATAGGCCATCAGCCCCAGCGACACGCCCGGGTCGATCCCGGCCAGCACCTCGGCCACGACGCGGCGGGCGATCTCGAGTTTGGGCACGCCGTCGATCTGCCCCCACATCGAACCCGAGCCATCCATCACGATCATCGTGCGCGGCTGGGTGGGGGGAACCTGCGCGAGCGCAGTCTGGGTCAAGGCGAGGGGGGAAAGGGTCAGGGCAAGCAGGGGCAATCGAAAATGCATCGGGATTCAATCCTGTTGGCGGTCTGTCGTGCGGCACGCGGCCTGCGCGGCAGTCTAGCCGGGGACAGGGCAGGATCAACCCACGGATGCGTGTGTCGGGATGCGGCGGAACAGGGACCCGGGACCGGAATTGTCGAAGAAGGGCACGGTTTGCGGCCGATCCCCGGTTACCAGCGCCTCGGCCTCGGCCAGAACCACTTCGGTGATGAAGGGCAGGTCGAGCGCGCGCGCCTCGGCCAGCGCGATCCAGTGCAGATGCCCCAGTTCGTCGGTGGCCTCTGAAAAATCATCGGGATCGCCTGCCAGATCCGCGGCGTCGGCCAGAAAGAAGCGCGCGTCAAAGCGGCGGCTGCGCCCGGGCGGGGTGACGGCGCGAAACAGGAAATGCAGGGCCTCGGGCCGGGGGGTCAGGTGGCGCCCGGCGAAGGCCTGCCAGTCGGCGGGCAGCGGGCCGGACCAGTCACCGGGTGCGGCCAGCATGAGGCCGGCCTCCTCCCAGAGTTCGCGGATCGCGGCCAGCGCCAGCGCCTCGGGCGAGGGGGGGTGCGGCGTGGTCGGCCAGGCGGTGAGCGCGGTGCGCATCCCTTCGGGCAGGGACACCGCCGATGCCAGCAGACGGTCGCCCGGGTCCACCGCGCCGCCGGGAAAGACGTATTTCGACGGCATGAAGGCCGCCCCGGCCCCCCGCTGGCCCATCAGCACGCGCGGTCCCGACGGCCCGTCGCGGCGCACCAGCACCACGGTCGCCGCGTCCCGGATCGGCTGGTCGGGGGCAGCGGCGGTCATGGCGCGTCGCCGAACCCGTGCATGCGGCGCGACCATTGCAGCGCGACCAGCGCCCCCTTGAAGCGCGGCAGAAGGAACAGCGCCAGCGCCAGTGCCACGCTCCAGCACAGCGCGATCATCACCCAGGGTGACGGGGCCCAGGCGAGATAGACCGCGAGATAGAGCGCCATGATCGACTTGCCGACCACAAGGATGGTCAGATAGGCCGGGCCATCGTCGGCGCGGTGGTGGTGCAGCGCCTCGCCGCAGACGGGGCAGGCATCCGCCACTTTCAGATAGCCGGACATCACCCGCCCCTCGCCGCAGCAGGGGCAACGACGCGCCCAGCCCCGCCGCAGGGCAGGGCCCAGCGGCCGGTCGTCGGCGGGCTGGGTGGAAACGGTATCGCTGAGCGTCATGGCAGTCCTCGAACGGGGGAACGGGGGCGGCGGTGGTCACCGGCGCAGGCGGCGACCTTCTCGCAACACGGAGACAGGGTCAAGCGCAGCCTTGTGCCGAGGACTGCGACGGAATGCCCGGGGTGCTGCGTGGAAGGGGTATCAACGCGCCAAAGACGAAGTCGCGGCGCCCGATTGGAGAGACTGACATGCGAACCCGTACCTTGACTTTTGCCGCCGTGATCCTTGCCGCCCTGCCCACGCTGGCCCTGGCGCAGACCCGCCCGGCACCGGTGCTGGACTTTGCCGCCGCGGACACCGACGGCGACGGCGCGATCTCGCGCCAGGAATGGACGACCTATTCGGGCAGCCTTGTGCAGGGCATGCGCGCCGAGGGACTTGCCATGCGCGCCGATGCGCTGCTGGCGGCCGGTGACAGCGATGGCGACGGCGCCCTGAACCGCGACGAGCTGGTGGCTGCGCTGACCGCGCAAGCCGGGCAGCGCGGCGAGCGCATGCGCGGCCCGCGCGGCGACGACATGGCCCAGATGCGTCGCCAGGGCCGCGAGGGTCACGGCGGCCACGGCGGGCGGCACGGGGACATGCGCCGCGAGGGGCGTGGCCCGATGGGCGGAGAGATGCGGGGTGACATGCGCGGCGAGTGGGGCGCAGACATGGGCGCGCGGGGCTTTGCCCGGATCGACGCCGATGGCAACGGCAGCCTCTCGCCCGAGGAACTGGCCCAGGCGCAGGAGTTCCTGAACTGGATGGCCCAGCGTCCGCGCCGCAACTGAGCCCAAGAACCGAGTTGAACTGGCGTCGGCCGGACGCTAGCCCTGTGGCAGGGTCCGGCCGAACGCGAACGGGGCCCGGTGAGCGATGCCCAGGGATACCACGCCGACCATGACATCCGTCGAGGGTTCCAGCGACGAGGCCTTGCTGGCGCGCTATGCGTCGGGCGACGGCGAGGCCGCGCGCCTGCTGGTCGACCGGCTGGCGCCACGGATTCACCGGCTGGCGCTGCGGCTGTTGCAGGACCGCGCCGAGGCCGAGGACGTGACGCAAGAGGCTCTGTTGCGGCTTTGGCGGATCGCGCCGCGCTGGGTGGCCGGAGGGGCACAGCCCTCGACCTGGTTGCACCGCGTGGCGGTCAATCTGGCGACCGACCGCCTGCGTCGGCGCCGGGGCGTGGGGCTGGACACGATCGACGAACCCGACGATCCGGCGCCTTCGGTGGTTGATACGATGATCGAGGGCCAGCGCCTGCGCGCGCTGGACGACGCGCTGGCCCTGTTGCCCGAGCGTCAGCGGGTCGCGGTGGTACTGCGCCATCTGGAAGGGATGACCAATCCCGAGATTGCCGCCAGCATGGGGCTGGGGGTCGAAGCGGTCGAAAGCCTGACCGCGCGGGGAAAACGGCGGCTGACCGAATTGTTGATGGGTCGGCGCGAGGAATTGGGGTATCGAGGATGACCGGCGAGCACGAGAAAAGCGCGGATTCGGGGCTGGAGGCGCTGTTTGCCGAGGCGCGCCAGGCTCCCCCGTCCCCCCTGGACGCGGCCTTTCGGACCCGGCTGATCGAGGACGCGGCGCGACTTGCGCAGGCGTCGCGCATCCGGCGCCCGGGGCTGTGGTCCCGCCTGTTCGCGCGGCTCGCCGATCCGCAGCGTGCGCCCGGCGTGGCCGGCGTGGCGGCGGCCGGCGTGGCGGGGCTGTGGATCGGCCTGTCCGGCCCGGGCATGACCGGCGAACTGATCACCCAGGTCTGGCAGGGCGTCGCGCCCGCCGCGGCCTGGAGCGGTGACGAAACCGCGGTATTCACCCAGTCCGGCAGCGACCTTCTGGCGCTGCTTGGCGACGAGGAGCCATGAGGCAGCGATGAGCGAGACACCCGCGACCGCAACCCCCCGCAAGTCAGGCCGCGCCCTGCGCGTGGCGCTGATCCTTTCCCTGATGGTCAATGTGCTGGTCATCGGCACGCTGGCGGGCGGCGCGTGGCGCATGGCACGCCTCGACCCTGCCGCCACCGGGCCCGATATCCGCGCGCTCTGGCGGGCGCTGCCTGATGATGCGCGGGGCGCCTTGCGGCAGGTCGCCCGCGAACAGGGCCTGCATGGAGAGCACGGCGACCGCGCTGAACGGCGGGCGCGCGAAGGGCGTGTCAACGGCGACCTTCTGGCGGCGCTGCGGGCGGAACCTTTTGATCCCGATACATTTTCGCAGATCCTGCGCGCCGACCGCGAAGGGGCGGTTAGCCGTCTGGACCGCGCCCATGCCGCCTTGGCCGAGCAGATCGCCCGGCTGACCCCCGAGGCCCGTGCGGCGATGGCCGCGCGTTTCGAATCCGGTCTGCGCGATCACAACCGGCGCTGAACGCCGCCCGGTGAAGGGCCGGGGCAGGGGTGACGCGGGGCGCGGCACAGGCCTTGCGGAAGGTCGGACGGGCCGGGGCGCATAGGCGAGCCATCCCGCGGGGAAGGGATGCGGCCCGCGCAGCGTCGACCCTTCGGGCAATGCCGTGTCCTGTCAATGAACCCTGCAGATCGCCGCCCGCGCGGCCCCGACAGCCGCGCGGCCGTGCCCCTGGCCGGACCGCGTTCTGGCAGGCGGAGGGTCTGTCGGGTGGCCCGGATCATCGTATCACCCCGATCCGCGCGGCCTCTGCGGGTCGAGGATGATCGGCTTTCGGGGCGAAAGGGTCCGTTGCCCAAGGATTGAAAGGCCCCGTGGCGTCGGTATGGAGTCGGCACAAGACGAAAAGTCCCGCCGGGCAATCAGGGAAGTGCAGCCCGTGGCCCTGGCCGCCCTGATCCTTTGTCGCTTGCGCCGCAGGCAAGGGGTGCGCAGACTCCCTCGGACATGCCTGCCCTTGCGCCCGCTTTCCCCGACCCGGTGCCCCGCACCTTGCCGTGCCCACTGTCGAACCGGCCCCGGGTGCCCGCGCGTCGACCCCGGGCGGCTAGGCCGCGCTCGAGATTGTCACCTGGTTGCGGCCCTCGGCCTTGGACGCAAGAAGTGCGGCGTCCGCGCGGGCGAAAGCATCACGGGCGGCGTTTTCGCCGGTGTCGGGCGCCAGCGTCGGCCCCAGCGCCAGACCGACCGAGATCGTCACCTGCACCGCGCCCGCGTCGCCGGGCAAGAGCACCGGCGTCTCGCCGACCACCCGGCACAGCCGCTCGGCCGCGATGCGCGCGGTGCCGGGTGTGATCATGCCCTTCCCCGGCGGGGTGGTGCGCTCCGGCTCCAAGGTCGGCAGCAAGTACCCGGCGCTGATGGCCTCGACCAACGACGCGTTCTGCCCGGCGCTGACGCCACTGGCCGCGAAAACCGAGCTGGACGAACGCGTCACCAGTGTGATGGAGATCGTCATCGACGGCCTCACCGAGGCCGCGGTGGCCGCCGCGATGTGCGCCGGCATGGAAGCCATCCTGACGCGTGGCGTGGAGTCTGGCGTGGTGCGGATCTCGGCCGGCAACTACGGCGCCGCCTCAGCCG
>CALEZJ010000352.1 GCA_937927885.1 uncultured Paracoccaceae bacterium
GCGGTTGCCCATGCGGTCCGACACCAGCCCGCCCATGGGCCGCGCGAACAGGTTCACAAAGGCAAAGGTCGAGGCGATCATGCCCGCCGCCACCGCCGTCAGCCCCCAGGTTTCCTGAAAGAACATCGGCAGCATCGACACCACGGCCAGTTCGGCGCCGAAGTTGGCGAAATAGGTCAGGTTCAGCGCGGCGACTGATGCGAAAGGATAGCGGTCATCCGTCGGAACGCCGCGCCGCAAGATCGGCACGTTGACCGTGATCGCCAACCAGACCTGATAGACAACGATCAGCGCAATGGCGCCGTAGCAGATCGCCGCCGTCATGCCGTCGAGGTAGTTCATCAGTTGCAGGCGGTAGACGACGATCGACAGGATGCCGACCATCGGCACGGTAAAGACACACAGCCAGAACAGGTCCCGCCAGCTCGACACTTCCAGCGCCAGCGCCTTGCGGGGCTTGCGGTGGGTGTCTTTCGACGGGCCGTCCGAGATGGCGAACCAGTAGAACACGCCATACACGGCCATCACCGCGCCCGAGGTGGCGATGGCATAGCGCCAGCCGTCCGGCCCTCCATAGACGAGGAGGGCAATCGTCGGGATGGTCATCGCCGCCGCAGCCGAGCCGAAATTTCCCCAGCCCGCATAGAACCCCTCGGCAAAGCCGATGTCGCGCGGCTTGAACCACAGCGCGGTCATGTGGATGCCCACCACGAAGGACGCCCCGACGGACGACAGCACTAGGCGCGAGATGAACAATTGTTCGCGCGAATCGCCAAAGGCAAAGACGAAGGTCGGCAGCGCCATCGTCACCATGAGTACGGAGAACACGCGCCGCGGGCCCCACTTGTCCAGCGCCATGCCGACGAGGATCCGGGCGGGAATGGTAAGCGCGACATTGGCTATGGCAAAGAGGCGGATATCGTCGCGGGTCAGCCAGTCCGCCGAGGCCAGCATCGACGACGCCAGCGGCGCCATGTTGAACCAGACGTAAAAGCAGATGAAGAACGCGATCCAGGTCAGGTGCAACGCCTGGATATCCTTGTTCTTCACGCGAAACAGATCAGAGACTTTCATCGCTCGCCCTCGCGTTTATTCAGCGGCCATCGACCGCGCTTCGTCATGCGTCGGCACGATCAGCAGCGGGCATTTGACGCGGCGGGCAAGAAAGGCCGAGACCGAGCCAAAGGTCATGTGGTCGAACTCCTCGACCAGGGCATCGAGGCGCCGGGTGAGAAAGTTCATCGGCCCCTTGTCGGGCTGGTGGCTGTGGCGGGCCATCACCAGAAGATCGGGCTGGCGCTCTTCGGTGGCGCGCAGGATCATCTTGCGCGCATCGCCTTCGGCCAGCAGCACCTTGGCTGGAATTCCGGCGGCCACCAACTCGGCCGCGGCGGCCTCGACCCCGGCTTTCTGCGCGCGGTACTGGTCGTTGAACATGTCATCGGCGCCCGCCGTGCTGGAGCCTACGTCCTCGACCACGGAAATCAGGGTCACCGTGGGGTTCAGCGCACCGAACATCGCCTTGACGGTGTCCAGCGCGATGCGCGCGTTGCGCGAATTGTCATAGGCAAGCATCACATCCATGGCTGTCCCTCATGCTACCCGCGGGCTCTGTGGCCCATGGGAGGGCACTGAGCGGAGTTTGCCGCACCGGAAACTTGATCCGGATCAAGTCACGGAGGATCGGGACAGCGAAAGCGACCGGATTTGCGGCGGATCAAGGCCAGCAATGACCAAGTACCCCGACAAAACCCAAGGATACTTGCCAATGCCCTTGTGGATTTGGGCTGAGTGTTTGACAATTATCAAGCACCGAATCGCAGGAACGTCAGATGCGTCCCCATGAGCTTCCCGAAATCCGCCACCTGCCGCTGTTTCGCGACATGATGCAGGTGCATTTCGAAACCCTCATGCTGGGTGCCTACGCGCAGTCTTTCCCGGCCGGCCTCGAATTGATGCGGCAGGGCGACCCGGCCGATTTCCTGCATGTGGTCATGGAGGGCCAGGTCGAGCTGTTTTCGCAATGGGGCGGGCGGGAATGCACGATGGCCGTGGTGCGCCCGGTCGGAACCTTCATCCTGGCCGCCTGCATCAAGGACGCGCCCTATCTGATGTCTGCCCGAACTCTGGAACGCTCGCGCATCATTCTGGTCCCCTCCAGCGATGTGCGCGCCGTGTTCCGCCGCGATCCCGACTTTGCGGTGTCTGTGATCCAGGAACTGGCAGGAGCTTACCGTTCGGTTGTGCGCCATGCCAAGGGCCTGAAACTGCGCACCTCGCGCGAGAGGATTGCCTCGTACCTGTTGCGCCAATCGGTGCTGGCCGGAAACGTGGCCAGCTATCATCTGCCGGTGGAAAAGCGACTTCTGGCCAGCTACCTCGGCATGACCCCCGAAAACCTGAGCCGCGCCCTGAAGACGCTGGAGGCCGATGGCGTGAAGCTGGACGGCATGCGCGTCATCATCACCGACCGCGCCAGTCTGGCGGCGCTGGCCCAACCCGACAGTCTGATCGATGGCCCCGACCCTGACGCCCTGCACGCGGGCGTAAACCTGCCGCCGGTAAGCGGTGACAGATAGGTTTCCGCCTGTGTTTGCGTGCAGACGCATCCGTGCGCCAGAACTTGCCACGGACGCGATCAGTGCAGAGCAATACGACCAGTGGTCCGACCGAACGCCCGCGCAGTTCCTGAGCTTCCCCTGTTACCGTCCAACAAGATCCGGCGCTCGATTGCTGGTCTCGCTCTCCGCTAGGCCGAGATGGGATCACCGCCCGGCGCCCCGCCAAGAAAACAAGGACAAAGGACTTCCGCATGGGGTGGCGGACAGTGAGAGCGCCACGCCAAATCGGCTCTAAGAGTGAAAACAACGACATAAGTGCTATCTCGCGATCACGATGTGCTGCATGATGAGCTGCAAGAGGAGGGTCGCAATGACCGGCATGGGCTCGCACCAGTGTGCAGAAAATTCAGCGGCGCCTACTATTACGACCACGACCAGGGCGCCCGCGCCGTGCTGCGCGAGCTTATCAAGCGCGAGCTTATCCCCGATCGAGAAGTGGATGAACGGTCAGTTCTCGATGTTCGACCTGTGGACCTCGCCGGGTTCAACCAATGCCATTTCTTCACCGGGATCGGCGGCTGGGGGACGCATGCTGCGTCTCGCCGGATGGCCCGATGACAAACCCGTCTGGACCGGATCACCACTCAGCCAACCGTTCAGCGTCACCGGGATAGGGTTCGCCGCCGACAACCCCCGGCATCTCAGTCCGGCTCTTGTCCGACGGGCTCGAGCCTGCCGCTCCGGAATCCCGTTAGGCGAAAAGTTCGCCAGCGCGGAAGTGTTCGGACACGTTGCGGACGGGCGCGAACGAGGCGCTACAGGCCAGCCTTTATGGCCGTGGATCTCCGCTCGCGCCGATCCGGCCATCGATGACCTGTAGGAGGCGTCAAGCCAGGAGGATATGGCGATGGCTAAGGCCGTCACCCGCCGCGCCGTTCTGGAGGGAGAAGGCGACGGCGATGAGGCAGGGAACCTCGTGCCAGCAGCCCGATCGGGATCGACGCCCTCCTCGAAATCTGGCCGGTCTTCGAGGCCTTCCAGGCGCGATACGTCGCCCGTGGCCTGATGCTGAATTAGAAAAATAACGTCTTCGCGCCCTTGCCGACTGGTCCTTCAGCGGGGGCGACGGCTATTGCGCGGCCTGTGCAGGACCCAGCCTGGACTGCCCCGCAAGACTGAACCGACCGCAGACGGTCGAGGGCTGGCAGGTCTGGGACATGACCCAGCGCCTTGGCGGCCAGCTGCGCCTCGCGCCGGGGGCCGTCATTGGATGGGACATGGGTGCCGTGCTTTCACTGGCAGACGCTTTGGGCTTCAACGCCCTGATCACCGCCGAACTGCTGCCCGAGATCGAGGCGGTGATGGTGCGCAAACTGAATGACGCGTTACGGTCAGGCAGCTTGCAGGGGCACGATCCCTGAGACGTCGACCGTTTCGCGGGCTCGGGCGAGGTCCCAGGCCCGCTGCAGGTTCATCCAGTATTCCGGACTGGTGCAGAAATATGTGGCGAGCCGCATGGCCGTATTCGCTGTCACGGAGGTCTCGCCCTTCACCAGCCGCTCGATCCGGGTGCGGGGAACCTGCAGATGCCGGGCAAGCGCAGGCGCGCTCATTCGAGCGGAAGAAGATAGAGTTCGTGCAGGACTTCGCCCGGATGGGACGGGTTGGTAATCAGGCTCATCGGCTTTCCTTTCAGTGGTAATCCAAGATCTCGACATCCTGCGGACCCTGATCGGTCCAGACGATACAGATGCGCCACTGCCCGTTGATGCGCACCGAATGTTGCCCTGCGCGATCCCCACTCAGGGCTTCCAGATGGTTGCCCGGAGGAAAACGCAGATCCTCAAGTTGCATGGCCGCGTCCAGTGCCGAAAGCATGGCGCGCGGCCGTCTGACCGGATCAGCCGAGAAGCCCTTGCCGAAACGGCCCTGAATCGCACTGACGGCAAGCTTTCCATGAATGCTGATGATCATGCCTCCGCGTTTCATGTCGCGATACCAAATCAAGGATTTCCCCAGGGCTGAAAGGAAAGTCTCCGTCCGCCACCGCTGTTTGCGAGGTCAGCCTCGTTCCGCTGACACTCCTTGATTGCATCAACGAGTCGGTCCCGATCAGCCGCCTGATCGATCAAAGCCCGACCTTCACGGTCAACATCCTGTCGGTCGATCAGCAAGTGGTCGCCAGCGCCTGCGCGGAAAAGCTGACGGGAGAGGCCCGGTTTTCCTTCGGCAGATGGACGCGGCAGTATGAGGGTCACCGGGTTCTGGACGGGGCGCAAGCGGCAATTCTGTGCCGCCAGGGCCTGCGACTGCCTGCCGGGTCGCTTACCGTCTTCATCGCTCAGGTTGCGCGAGTCATCCAGAGCGATGCCGTGCAGCCTCTGGTCTATCTGAACCGAAATAATGTCACGTATTTATCGCCCGTTCCGGCCTGAACCATCGCCCGGGCAAAGCCCGGGTTGGCTGTTGCAACGCAACGGATCGCCGCGTCGGAAACAAGGCGCCGCGACCCTACCGAGGGATCACGGCGTCAGCGTGCACCCGTGCCATGGCGGCAGCAATCGAGGAACCTTCAATCAGGGGCGCCGTCGAATCCGGTGAAGGCCAGGCGAACGCCGCCTACAGGTTGTTGCGGAGGTGGATCACCTCCTGCCACCTGCCGCCGAGCGCGGTTGCCTATCTGGGTGATGTGCAGGTGCAGACCGGCTTCGGCCGAGCCCCCGCGTGCGAGGTCTCCCTTCGGCTGGAAAAGGACGGTCTGACTGAAACGATGCCGTGCAGCGGCTACCGGATCAAGCCGATGACGCCCGGGTCCATCTCGTGCTCTTTTCCGTCTGGAAGGAAATCGCCTCGCTGATGTTCACCCTCGGCGCGGAACGGATGACCGCCAAGGATCTTTCGTAGATGCGGGTACTGGTCGCCCCTCTGGACCGGCCCTACCTGACCCCGGCCAAGCATTGCCAAGTGCGTACCGTTCTGTTTCACGCCCTGACAACCCATATCGACAATCCCTATCCGACCCGCGCCTGCGACCAGCTTCGCGGCGAACTGGAGCGTATCTCTTTCTGGTTCTTTTCGAACAACGCCGAATAGGCTGGATCGACAGCGTGGACCGGGTGATCTCGATGCTGGAGACCCGGGACAAAGCGACAATCGAGACCCGGGTGGAAGACTGCGCCGGGGTGGCCGAAGGGGCGATCCTCGACACGATCGCCTGCCGGAGCGATCCGGGCACGGGGTCCAAGGCAATCCAGGCCTCGTCGCGAACCCCTGTTGGGTCCGAAACCTGAAAACCCCCGCCTGCTGGCGGGGGTTCTGCGGGCTGACAGTTCGGGCCTCTGTCAGCCGAAAATGTCGGCGACGATGCCGTTGTACCAGCCGATGCTTTCCTCGTAGGTCTGGCGACGCAGCGCCGCGTCCTCGCCCACCTGGCTGATGAAGGACGAAACCGAATCGATCTGCTCGGGCCCGGGTTCATAGCTGGCGCCGACCTTGACCCCGTCTTCAGGCGCGATCAGCGACCAGCAGGTGTTGGAATAGCGCGCCGGGAAGACGCGGCTGCCGGTCAGATCGGCGCGGATGACGTTGGCCGCGACCTTGGCCTGCGAGTTGGCTGAAAAGCCCGATTTCGGCATCGCGCCCTGCGCCGAGGCATCGCCCAGCACAAAGATCGCCTCGTCCACGCGCGAGCGCATGTCGCCGGGCGTCACCGGGGCCCATCCGGCCTCGTTGGTGATGCCTGCAAGCTGCGCGATGCGACCGGCCTTTTGCGCCGGGATGACGTTACAGACATCGACCGCCTGCACATCGCCGTCGACGACGATCTCCATGCTGTCGGGACGCACCTCGACCTGGCCGCCGCCCATCGCCGGGCCGACCCATTCCACCATGCCGGGGTAATGGCGGTTCCAGCCATCCTCGAACAGCCCCTGTTTCGAGAAATTCTCCTTGGGGTCGAGGATCAGGATCTTGGCGGTCGGGGTGCGCTCTTTCAGGACATGGGCGACCATCGAGATGCGCTCGTACGGGCCGGGCGGGCAGCGATAGGGGTTGGGCGGCGCGACCATGGCGAAAAGGCCGCCTTCGCGCATGTTTTCCACCTGATGCTTCAGCAGTTGGGTCTGGCTGCCGGCCTTGTAGGCATGCGGCATGACGTCCTGATGCGTCACGTCCCAGCCGGGCACGGCACCGTCCTTGAAATCGATGCCGGGCGCAATGACCAGCCGGTCATAGGCCAGCGTGTGGCCGCCTGCCGTGCTGACGGTCTTTGCGTCGCGGTCCACGCCCACAGCCCAGTCGTGCAGCACGTTGACGCCATGGTTGATGGCCAGATTTCCATAGCCGTGGCCCAGCGCGTCATAGTCCCAGAACCCGCCCAGATAGAGGTTCGAGAAGAAGCAGGTGTAATACTGCCGCGTCGGTTCGATCAGCGTCACGTCGATGGCGCCGCCCGAATCCTTGGCGATATAGCGCGCGGCGGTGGCCCCGCCTGCGCCGCCGCCGATCACGACGACGCGCGGGCGCGCCTGCGCCATCACCATGGGTGCCGACAAGGCCGCCGAAGCGGCGGCGGTGGATGCCAGAAAACGGCGTCTGTTCAATAGCATGGTCACTCCTCCCCTGAGGCGAAGCCGCGCCCCTCGGTCCGTCGGGCAGGGCGCGGCCTCCTCTGCCGCGCGTCTGCCGGTCTTGCGGGGTCAGGTGACCCCGCCCCTGTCACTGTCCCAGCGTCGCGAAATAGGTGGCCAGGGCCGCGATCTGTTCGTCGTCCAGTCTTTGCGCCATCATCTGCATCACCGGATGCGGGCGCAGGCCCTGCCGATAGGCGTGCATGGCGATGACGAAATCTTCCTCGATCCAGCCGGTGATCGACGGGATGCCCAGATCGGCGCCGCTGCGCTGATGGCAGGTGCTGCATTCCGCCGACAGGTATTCGCCGTATTCGCGGTCGCCTTGCAGCGCCAGCACCTCGGCCGACAGATCGGGCTGAACGCGCCGCGCGGTGGGGGCGGATTCGGGGATGTTCTGCGGCTGATCGGAGTAGGCGCGCAGAAAGGCGATCAGGTTGTGGCGCTCGGTCTCGTCGCGCAGGCCGCGGTAGGACATGCGGGTGCCCGACACCAACGCGCGGGGATTGGCGATATAGGCGTCCAGCGTTTCATAGGTCCAGCGCAACCCGTCGCGGCCCATGCGCAACAGGCCGGGGGAATAGCGCGCCCCGTCGACCTGTCCCGCGCCCCGGTCAAAGACCCGGTTCAGGTGGGGGCCGACGCCGTTGCGTGCGCCCTCGCCGATCTGGTGGCAAAAGGCGCAGTCGCGTTGATAAATCGCCTGACCCGCGGTCGCATCGCCCAAAGCCTCGACGCGCGGGGCGGTCTGGCTGAAGGCCGGTGCCACAAGGGCGCAGGCGATCAGCGTGGCAAGGGCAAGGCGGCGCATCGGCATCGCCTTACGGGTGGCTTTGCAGCCAGGCGATCACCGCCGCGCGGTCTTGCGCGCTGCTGATCCCCCGGAAGGCCATGCGATTGCCCGGCATGAAGGCGCGCGGATCGGCCAGATAGGCGTCCAGCGTTTCCGCCGTCCACACCAGGCCCGCCGCCCCTGCATCGCGCATCGGGTTCGAATAGCGGAAGCCCTCGACACTGCCCGCGACATGGCCGACGATCCCGTTCAGCGCGGGGCCGGTGCCGTTGCGGGCCCCGTCGCCCACCTGGTGGCAGGCCCGGCACTGGCGCCAGACCCCTTCGCCCGCCGCGACCAGCGCGGGGTCGAGGGTGTCGGCCGCAGGTTCGGCGACGGCCTCGGGCGCGGGTTCAGTGGCCACGTCGGCGACGCTGGCGGTGCGGTCGGGCGGGAATACCGTGACAGCGCCTTCGGGCGTCGATTGCAGATCGGTCGCGCGGCGGGTGATGTGCTGCGGCGGGGCGCAATCGGTCATGCAGGGTTCCACGCTGAACAGCGGCACCTCGACCGTGTCGCGGTCATCGACATAGAAGCCGTTCGCATTCGGCATCTCGACGTCGAGGAAATTCTCGCGGCTCAGGACGAAGTCATCCTCGACCAGACCGTTGGAATAGAGGATATAGGCCGTTATCGCATAGACTTCGTCGGCGGACAAAGTCTGCGCATTGCCAAACGGCATTGACCGATGAACATAGTCCCATACCGTCGAGAGGTAGGGCCAATAGCTGCCCACGGTCTTGACGGGACGCGCTGCGGTCAGGGTGCCGATCCCACCCGCGATGACCGGAAAGGCCCCGGCCCCCTCGCCAAAATCACCATGACAGGCGGCGCAATTGTCGACCCATAGATCCTCGCCGGTCAGCACGTCGCCCGAACCCTCGGGCAGGCCGGTGCCATCGGGTTCAACCGAGACATCCCAGGCAGCGATTTCTTCGGGCAGGGCGGCGCGGCCCAGGTGAAAGGTCTGCGCCAGCAGCGGGCCCGCGGTGATCCCGGCCAGCGCCGAGCCGAGAAGGAGATTACGAACCGACTTCGACATTTTCCACCGCTCCGTTCTCGTAGACCGCCCAGGTCTGGATGCCATTGTTGTGATAGACGCTGTTGAGACCGCGGATTTCACGCAGCGCGTCCTTGGTTGGCTGGACATAGCCGGTCTCGTCCACCGCGCGCGATTGCAGCAGCATCGGCTGGCCGTCCCAGTTCAGTTCCAGATAAAAACGGGTCAGCGCCATCTTTTGCCCGGGATTGGCCAGCCGCGCGGTTTGCCACGACACGCCGCCATCGGTCGACACATCGACCCGCGTGATCGCCCCGCGCCCCGACCAGGCCAGACCGCTGAGCACCAGCGGCCCCGCACCATGGGTGATCGGTTTTTGCGGGGAGGGAGAGGTGATGACGGATTTCGCATCCATCACCCAGGTCCATTTGCGCGCCGTACCATCGGGCATCATGTCGGTGTATTTCGAGGTTTCCTCGCGCGCCTCGACGGCGGAATGCGTGACGCCAATGCGGCGCACCCATTTCACCCACATGTTGCCTTCCCAGCCCGGAACGACCAGGCGGACGGGATAGCCATGTTCCTTGCGCAGCGCCTCGCCATTGGCGGCAAAGGCCAGGATCACGTCGTCCATCGCCTTTTCCATGGGCATCGAGCGGCCATTCGACGAGGCATCCGCCCCCTCGACATAGACCCAGCGTCCCTCGGGCTGCACGCCGGCCTCTTCGAGGAGGGTGCGCAGCGAAACGCCGGAATATTCCATGTTGTGGATCATGCCGTGGGTGAACTGCGCGCCGTTCAGTTGCGCGCCGCCCCATTCCATGCCGCTGTTGGCCGCGCATTCGCAGAAATAAGTGGCGTTGACGCGCGGAAAGCGTTGCAGGTCGTCCCAGGTGAAGACCAGCGGGCGGTCGACAAGGCCCGAGATCATCAGCCGGTAATCGGCCTTGCTCAGTTCGATGGCGCCCGAATGGTGACGCTCGAACGCGCAGCCCTGCGGGGTGATCGTGCCGTCCAGCGCATGGATCGGCGTGAAGTTGATCGAACTGACCGGGTCGGCGGTCAGCCAGGGCACAGTGCGACGCACCACGTCGCCCTCGAACCGGATCGGCAGTCCATAGGGATGGGCATCCACCCCGTCCCCCAGTCCCGAGGCCCAGTCCTGCACCTCGGTAATCAGCGGATCGGCGGTTTGTGCAGCGGCGGTCGTGCCGATCACCGCGCCCCCGGCCGCCAGACCCGCGGTGCGCAGAAAGGCGCGGCGGCTGGCGTCAGTCGGGGCGTGCAGGTCGTCATCGGACATGGCGAGGCTCCTTCGTTCGGATGGCCGGGTTGCCCCGGGGATATGTCACAGGCCGGTCACGGTGACCGAGGCATTGGGTTCGGCGCTGACGCGGCCAAGACGGCGGATGTGGTTTTCCACCACATCCCAGATCTGCGGTCCCTCGGTGCCCTGATTGACCGAGGCCCAGCCGCCCACGGTATAGGCGCTGCCCATGTCCAGGGCCTCGCCGGTGCGCATCAGGGTCAGGCCGCTGATGCGCTGGCCGATGGGTTTCGAGATGTCGATGGAATAGGCCAGACCGCCCAGCCGCACCATGTCGCCTCCCTGCTGGTAGTAGGGATCGGTGTTGAACAGGTTGTCGGCCACATCCTCGAGAATCTCGTGGATCGTCTGGCCGGTCATCTCGGTGCGATAGACCTTGCCATAGGTCATCGAGGTGACGTTGTGGATGTCCTCGCGGGTGATCGCATCGCCCGGCATCAGGCTGGCCCCCCAGCGCACGCCCGGCGACATGGCGATTTCACAATCGCGCTCGGCCATCACGGCGTCGGTGATGAGGTTGTCCCAAGTCCCGGCAAAATTGCCGCGCCGATACAGCAGGCTGTCGGTATGGCCGATGACTTCCTCCAGTTCCGCGCGGAAAGGTTCGCGATCGGCGTCGATCAGCGCCGCCATCTCGGGGTCCGGGGTGATGACATCGGCAAAGATCGGGATCAGCTTGTGCCGGAAGCCCATCAACCGCCCGTCCCGCACATCCAGATCGAGGCGGGTGACGAACTTGCCGTGGCTGCCCGAGGCGATCAGCAGCGTCTCGCCCACCAGCACGGGTTCGGGCAGCGCGTCGTGGGTGTGGCCGGTCAGGATCACGTCGATGCCCCGGACGCGGTCGGCCATCTTGCGGTCGACGTCAAATCCGTTGTGCGACAGCACGATCACCACATCGGCGCCCTGACCGCGCACCTCGTTGACCATTTCCTGCATGCGCTCGTCGCGGATGCCAAAACTGTATTGAGGGAACATCCAGCCGGGATTGGCGATCGGCATATAGGGAAAGGCCTGCCCGATCACCGCCACCTTGACGCCGCCGCGTTCAAACCAGGTGTAGTCGGGGAAATCCTCTGACTTTTCATTCCACTCGGCGTCAAAGATGTTCTGGCCGAGGAAGGGGAAGGGTAGATCCTCGACAATCTCCAGCACCCGGTCGGTGCCAAAGGTCCATTCCCAGTGCGAGGTCATCGCCTCGACCCCCAGCGCGTTCATCACATCGACCACATCCTGACCCTGGGTCAGATGGCTGGTCATCGACCCGTGCCAGGTGTCGCCGCCATCGAGGATGATCGCCTCGGGCCGCTCGGCGCGGATCGCCTTGACCACGGTTGCCACGCGGTCCATGCCTCCCATCTTGCCGTAGGTGCGGCCCAGCGCCACGAAATCGTCATAGGTCAGCGCGTAGGCATCGGCCGAACCGGGCGTCAGGTTGAACTGGCGGATGAAATCCTGACCCACCACATGCGGCGGCAGGCCGCGCACCGCACCGACGCCGATGTTGAACTCGGGCTCGCGGAACCAGATCGGTTTCAGTTGCGCGTGAATGTCGGTGATATGGACGATGGACAGATTGCCGAAGGTGTCAAAGCGCAGCAGATCGTCCTGCGTCAGCCTTTGCTGGGCCGCCAGTTTCGACCAGTTGCCGAAGCCCGAAACGCCATACAGGGCCGAGGCGGCAATCGAGGCTTGCAGGAAAGCGCGGCGCGAGATCATCGGGGGACTCCCAGGCATATATGCCAATCTTCAAGAGTTTGAATATAGATGGCCGGGGATAGGCCCCCGGCCGGGGTGTGAAGCGGGGCAGGTCACCCTGCCCCGCTCGGGTCAGTGACGCACCGAGACGCCCTCGACCGACAGACCGTTGCCGCGCGAGGCGACATAGAGCTCCAGAGCCCGGAATTCATCCGAACCGGCGCGGAAGGTTTCCGCCCGCGTATCGCGGATGCAGCCGACAAAGCGACCATGGATGCCGACGATGGCCTGGTCCTTCAGCCGGTACGTCGGAAAGCCGTTGATCTGCCCCTGGCTCAGATGGTCCGAGCGGATGTATTGGCCCGCGCTTTCCTCGTGGCAGGTCGCGCACGACATTTCCAACTGGCCAAAGCGGGTATAGTACATCTCGCGCCCTTGCTCCCAGAACGGGGCGGCGGGGCCGTCGATGGCGACATTGACCGGCATGCCGCGCGACTGGAACGAGATCAGCGCCGTCATCTCGCGCATCTCGCGCGAGTTCCAGCCCAGAGCCTCGGCACCCATGCGCTCGGTGCGGCAGTTGTTGATGTAGTTCTCCATCGACCAGAGCTGCCCGTGCTCGTTCACCCGGGGCAGGACGGCGCGCAGACCCTCCATGCTTTCGGGATCACCGTGGCAATCCGCGCAGGACTGGCCACCCGTGCCCTCGGGCGTCGCCCAGGCGGCGGCACCCGCCTCGACGGCCAGCAAGCCGGGGTTTTCGAAATCGTCCATCTGCATTTCGCGCGTCGTCGGATCGCGGAACAGCCAGCCGGAATACAGCGTGGGCAGGTTCGGCGTGATCGCCGGGTTGCTCGGCGCGCGGGTGGTCAGGTGCAATTCGCCCTCGATCACCAACTCGGCGGTGGGATCGGGGTCGGCCAGCGCCACTCCTCCCATCAGGGCCAGACCGGCGGCTGCCATGGTCACAAGTCGTCCAGCGTTCAGGTGCTGCATCATGTCTCCTCCCAGACTTCTGTGGCGCTGTTCGCTTAGCTGACAGTGAAGGATTCGGTCGCGGTATAGACCTCGCCGTTGTCGTCATACCAGGTGAACACGAAATCGCCGGACGCGGGAACCACGGCCTCGAATTCGATATAGGGGTTGGCCGAGATGGCGCCGTGCAACTCCATGTCGATCACC
>CALEZJ010000353.1 GCA_937927885.1 uncultured Paracoccaceae bacterium
CATGCGGATCACCGACGATTATGACCCTTCGCTGTCCGAGGCCCTGGGCGATCCCGACCAGTTGGCGCAGGTGTTCCTGAACCTGCTGAAGAACGCCTCCGAGGCCAACCCGAACGGCGGCGAGATCCGTATCCGCACCCTGTTCGAGCGTGGGTTGCAGGTCAGCGGGCTGGATGGCCGCCGCGTAGCGCTGCCGCTACACGTCGAAATCGTCGATGACGGCCCCGGCCTGCCGCCTGCCATCGCCGATGCGGTGTTCGAGCCCTTTGTTTCGGGGCGCGAGAATGGCACCGGGCTGGGCCTGGCGCTGGTCTCGAAGATCATCGCGGCGCACGAGGGCTGGATCGAGGTGAAATCGCGCCCCGGCCAGACGGTGTTCCGTATCTCGCTGCCCCTGGCACCGGCCCCCGGCCCTGTGCCCGGCCCCGCCCTTTCACAGGAGTCCCGCTGATGGATGGAACCGTCCTCGTCGCCGATGACGACCGCACGATCCGCACCGTGCTGACCCAGGCGCTGACCCGCGCAGGCTGCCGGGTGCACGCCACCTCGAGCCTGCTGACCCTGTTGCGCTGGGTCGAGGAGGGCAAGGGCGATATCGTGGTGACCGACGTCATGATGCCCGACGGCAACGGGATCGAGATGCTGCCAAAGATCCGCGCCATGCGGCCCGGGCTGCCGGTGATCGTGATTTCCGCGCAGAACACGATCATGACCGCGATTCAGGCGACCGAGGCCGAGGCCTGGGATTACCTGCCCAAACCCTTTGATCTGCCGGATCTTCTGTCGCGGGTCGGCAAGGCGCTGGATTCCGCCCGGCGCGGCGCGCGCGCGCCGCAGGCGCAGGCAAACGCCGCGCCTGTTGCCCCGCGCCAGGAAGTTGGCGCGGGCGAGGACCTGCCGCTGGTCGGGCGCACCCCGGCGATGCAGGCGCTGTACCGGCTGGTCGCACGGGTGATGAACGCCGAATTGCCGGCCCTGATCCTGGGCGAGTCTGGCACGGGCAAGTCGCTGATCGCGCGCGCGCTCCACGACTTTTCCGACCGGCGCGCCAAACCCTTCGTGCTGGCCTCGGCACAGGATGTCGGCACCGAACAGGGAGCGGCGCTGATGGCACGGGCGCGCGGCGGCTCGCTGGTGATCGACGGGCTGGGCGATCTGGACGGGGCCGCGCAGGCGCGGCTGGTTCGCATGCTGGACACGCTGCCCCCCGACGGGCCCCGCATCATCGCGATCGCCGATGGCGGGCTGAGCGCGGCACTGGAAACCGGGGCCTTTCGCCATGACCTTTACTACCGGCTCTCGGGTGTCACGTTGCAGGTTCCGCCCCTACGCGAGCGCATCGAGGACATTCCCCTGCTGGCCGAGCATTTCCTGACCCGCGCCGCGCGCGAGGGGGGGGCGCCGCGACGGCTGTCACCGGGCGCGCTGGAGGTGGTGCGCCAGTACCGCTGGCCGGGCAATGTGCGCCAGTTGGAGAACGTGATCCGTCGGCTGGTCATCACCGGGCAGGAGGTCGAGATCGGTCGCGCCGAGATGGAGGCCGCGCTGACCGCGCATCCGGCCGCGCCGGTGCCGGGGGTCGCGGTCGAGGGGGGCACGCTGGCCGATTCCGTCGCCCGCCATGTGCGGCGCTATTTCGAGTTGCACGGCGCCGATCTGCCGCCGCCAGGGGTCTATCAGCGCATCCTGCATGAAATCGAGGCCCCTTTGATCGACATTGCGCTGGAATACACCGGCGGCAACCAGGCGCGGTGTGCCGACCTGCTGGGAATCAACCGCAATACGTTGCGCAAGAAGACCAACGATCTCGATATTCGCGTGACACGACGGCGCAAGTTGATGTAGTCAGGCAACAGGGGCGTGGCGATTTTGCTGCAGCCCGCAGGTTCTGAAGACCGCGACATCGCCCGGATACCCGCTGCTGCCTGATGCAACCGACAGTTCCCCCCCCTGATGCACCCGCCTCGGCGCCGGCAACGCTGCGCGGGGGCCCGCAGTCACGACGCACGCCGACGCAGCGCCGGGTCAGGGCGCTGGGGGCCTTCGTGCTGGTGTTGCTGGCGCCGGTGCTGGTGACGGTGACCATGCTGGTGCTGGGGCCGTTCTCGCTGGGCGCCCAACTGCCGTCCCTCCGCGTCGTGCTGGCGCTCGACCTTGCCTATATTCTGCTGGTCGCGGTGCTGGTCGTGTTGCGCATCCGGCGCATGCTGGGCGCGCGGCGCGAACGTTCGGCCGGAGCGGCGCTGCATCTGCGGTTGTCATCGCTCTTCGCGTTGATCGCGCTGTTGCCTGCGATCACCGTGGCGGCCTTTGCCGTGGTGACGATCAACCTGGGTCTGGAGGGGTGGTTTTCCGACCGGGTGCGCGCGGTGGTGGGGTCCTCGCTGGCCGCTGCCGAGGCCTATCAGGCCGAGCAGGAACAGAACCTGACCGAAGACGCCCGCGCCGTCGCCGCGACGCTGGAACGCGCCCGCCGTCTGGACCCGCTGGTGTCGGAAATCTATGCCCGGCAGATCCTGAGCCAGGCGCAGGCCGAAATCCAGCGCGGGCTCAGGGTGGCCTTCCTGATCGACCTCGAAGGCACGCTGCTGTTTCGCGGTGAACGATCTTATCTATTTGATTTCATACAGCCAAACCCTGATGATCTGGCCCGCGCCACGGCAGGCGAGATGGTGCTGATCAAGGACTGGCCGAACAGTGAATTCCGCGCCTTGATGCCGTTGGAGGGGTACCCGAACCGGCTGCTTTATGTCGCGCGGGCGGTGGATGGGCAGATCCTGTCGCTGCTCGACGAGACGCAGCAGACGATCCAGTTGTACACCCAGCTCGAAGCGGAGCGCGGCACGGTGCTGTTCAACTTTGCCCTGCTGTATATCGGTTTTGCCATGATCCTCATTCTGGCCGCGGTCTGGCTGGGCATGTGGTTCGCCGAAGGGCTGTCACGCCCGGTCGGGCGACTGGCGGCAGCGGCGGAGAAGGTGGGCGAGGGGGATCTGGACGCGCAGGTGCCCGAAGAGCGGGGCACCGACGAAATCGCGCTGATGGGCCGGGTGTTCAACCAGATGACCCGCCAGTTGAAGGGTCAGCGCGAGGCCCTCCTGAGCAACACGCGCCAGATCGAAGAGCGCCGCAGGCTGTTCGATTCCGTGCTGGGGTCGGTCACCGCCGGGGTGATCGGGCTGGATGCCGAGGGGCGGATCGACTTCGTCAACCGGGCCGCGCAGGGCCTGACGCGGATCGAGGCCGAAACCGCCCAGCAGCGCCCGCTGGCGGAGGCCGTTCCCGAATTCGGTCCGCTGCTGAGGCGGCTTCAGTCCGGCGAGGGGCGGCTGGTCGGCGGGCGGGTGCAGGACGAGGTGCGCCTCAGCCGGGCGGGTCGACTGGAAAGCCTGCTGGTGAGGCTGGCCGAGCGGCGCAACGCCGCGGGTCAACTGGAAGGCTATGTGCTGGCCTTCGACGATGTGACGGAACTGGTCTCGGCCCAGCGCATGGCGGCCTGGGGCGACGTGGCGCGGCGCATCGCCCACGAGATCAAGAACCCGCTGACGCCGATCCAGTTGTCGGCCGAACGTATCAAGCGCAAGTATCAGCGCCTCTTGCCCGAGGACGAAGCCGCAACACTGGCTCAACTAACGGATGTTATTGTCAGGCAAACCAATGACTTGCGGCGCATTGTTGACGAGTTTTCCAAGTTCGCGCGCATGCCCGAACCCGACCGCAAGCCCACCGATCTGGTGGCACTGGTGCGCGATGCGGTGACG
>CALEZJ010000354.1 GCA_937927885.1 uncultured Paracoccaceae bacterium
CCTCGACGATGCTCAGAAGCTTTTCGGTCTGGCGCTGCGGCGGATCGGCCGGATTCAACAGATCGCGCGGATCGCTCATGGCCGGTCGGGGGGATAGAGGGCGACGCCGGTCAGCGTCTGATTCACATGCATGGCGTTCCATTGCTCGCCGTAGGTGGAAAAGCCGATGACCCGATGCGCGCGCAACAGCGCCGAGACCTGCCCGGTCAACTGCTTTTCCTGCGCCTCCATGCGCCTGAGCACACAGTCGCAGGCAAGGATCGCGGCGGGCGCCCCGCTTTCCGCAAGATCGCCAAGGGCCCTGGCCAGATGCTCGACCATGTCGCCCGCTTCGGCCAGGGTCAGCACCAGCCCTTCGTCGATGGCGGAATAGAAAATCAGGTCCCCGTTCTCGTCCACCTGCCGGATCGAGCGCACATGATGCTGCCCGCCAACCCGCACCACCACCGGATGCGCGGCAAAGGTGAAAGGCGTCAGTTGCGCCGGGTCCTTGCCCAGAAGGCGCGCGTATTCCCGCGCGGCGGGTTCGGCGTTGATCATGGTGACCCTGCGGCGGGCGGGGTCGGCGCCAGTCACGACCATCCGCGTGGCGGTCGGGCGGAAATGGTCGACCTTGAAGGCGCGCACACGGCAGGCGCTGCGCACCACGGCCAGCACGGCGGCATTGCGCAGCGGCTGACCGCCGAGAAAGACGAAGGTCTCCAGAAACCGCGAACCGTCCGCTGCCGATCCGCCGAACAGCGGCGCGCGACCGAGGCCGGGTGCAAGCGCCGAGGCCAGTTCGTCCTCTTTCGCCGAAAGCCCGTCGACCATGAGAAAGACGAATTCCTGTTCCCAGTCCGGTCGCGCCCTCGCCAGCGCGCCGCGCACGCGGATCAGCGCGCCGATCGCCGCCTCGGGATCGAGTCCCGCCAGATCGGGAATCACCAGCGCCTCGGCCAGAAAATGGCGCGCGGGCAGGCCCAGTGCCACCACCAGCCCCTCGCCATAGCCTTCGGCGCCGATCTCGCCCGCCGTGGTACAACCGATTACCGGCACCGGCGCCAGCGCCTGCGAGAGACCGGTCATCAGCCGCCCCGGATCGTCCAGTTGAGGGGACAGGAACACCAGCAGGATCCCGGTGGCCTCAGGGTCCCTGGCCTGGGCCTCGACCCGGCAGACGAGGTCGTCTTGCACCCGTATCCCTCCCTGACCGCGCGCGACCGTCAGGCTAGGGGGCGACTGTGGCCTTGTCCAGCAGGGTAGCTAGGGAAGGGGGGTAGCGCCCCCCTGATCCCCGGGTTCAACGCAGCGCGCGGCAGAAGGACTGGATGCGCGTGCAGGCCTCGCGCAGGACCTCGTCGGCGGTGGCGTAGCTCACGCGGAAATTCGGGCTGAGGCCGAAGGCCGAGCCAAAGACCACGGCGACGCCGGTTTCTTCCAGAAGCGCCCTGGCAAAGGTCTCGTCGTCCTTGATGACGGTGCCCGCCGCCGAGGTCTTGCCGATGCAGCCCGAAATGTCGGGATAGACATAGAAGGCGCCCTCGGGGCGCGGGCAGGTGATGCCGGGGGCGGCGTTGAGCATGTCCACCACCAGGTTGCGGCGGCGCTGGAAAGCCTCGCGGAACGGACCCAGGAAATCCTGCGGGCCGTTCAGCGCCTCGAGCGCCGCGTATTGCGAGATCGACGAGGGGTTCGATGTCGATTGCGACTGGATCGTCGCCATCGCCTTGATCAGAGCCACCGGCCCCGCCGCATAGCCGATCCGCCAGCCGGTCATCGCATAGGCCTTGCTGACGCCGTTGCAGGTCAGCGTGCGGTCGTAAAGCCCGGGCTCGATTTGGGCCGGGGTCACGAATTCGAAATCGTCGAACACGAGGTGTTCGTACATGTCATCCGACATCACCCAGACATGGGGATGGCGCATCAGCACATCGGTCAGGCCCTTCAACTCGGCGCGCGTATAGCCCGCACCCGTGGGGTTCGAGGGCGAGTTGAAGATGAACCACTTCGTTTTCGGCGTGATCGCGGCCTCAAGCTGGGCGGGCGTCAGCTTGAAATTTGTCTCGATCCCGCAGGCCACGGCAACCGGCGTGCCACCGGCCAAGAGCACCATGTCGGGATAGCTGACCCAATAGGGTGCGGGAATGATCACCTCGTCGCCCGGGTTCAGCGTTGCCATCAGGGCGTTATAGAGGATCTGCTTGCCCCCCGTTCCGACCGAGACCTGATTGGGAGCATAGGTCAGCCCGTTTTCGCGCAGGAACTTGGCGCAGATCGCCTTTTTCAGCTCGGGCAGGCCATCGACCGCGGTGTATTTGGTGCGCCCGGCGTCGATTGCCGCCTTGGCCGCATCCTTGATGTTCTGCGGCGTGTCAAAATCGGGCTCGCCCGCGCCAAGACCGATCACGTCCTTTCCGGCGGCCTTCATCTCGGCCGCCATGTTGGTCACGGCGATGGTTGCCGAGGGCTTCACGCGCGCCAGCGTATCGGAGAGGAAGGGCATCGGAGGGCTCCGGTTTGTGTTTTCCGGGACCCTCCCTTAAGGTGAGTGCCGATCCCGTTCAAGGGCGAACGCGCGGTGCCAAGGCGGCGCGCCACAAACGAGGAGATCTCATGACAGAAACGATGTTCACCGATGATCAGGCAACGCTGGGGGACCGCATCGCCGCCGCGCGCGAGGCGGCGGGCCTGACGCAGGCCGAACTTGCCCAGCGGCTGGGCGTGCGA
>CALEZJ010000355.1 GCA_937927885.1 uncultured Paracoccaceae bacterium
CGGTGACCAGTTCGATCCCGCTCGCCACGGGCCGCGACCGGAAACCGCCGCCATCGCATTCGACAAAACAACGGCCCTCCCCCTCGTCACAGACAGCGTATTGCGTCAGGGTCATGCCGCCCACCCCGTCTCGCGCGCCCTGCCCCTGATCGGCCATCAAGGCCGACACCAGCGCGGCCCGTGCCGAAGGCCCTTCGTCAAAGACCCACAGCCGCAGGCCCGCCACCCCCTGCGCGGGATTGCGCGCCAGATGCCCCGCGTCATAGTCGCGCGCGTAACAGCCGTTTTCCGGCACCTGCGCCGGGGCTGTCAGGCCAAGGCTAATGAAGATTGTGCTGAGAGCCAGTGCCTTCTTCATCCATGATCCCCCTGCCGGTCAGGAACCGGTCCAGCCTGTAACGCGCCGCCACCGGATGCGGCGCCCCGGTTGCCATCAGATGCGCAAGACACCAGCCGCTGGCCGGCACTGCCTTGAACCCCCCGTAATTCCAGCCGGTGTTGACAAACAGCCCCTCGACGGGCGCCTTGTCGATGATCGGAGAGCCATCGGGCGACATGTCCATGATCCCGCCCCAGGACCGCAGAACCCTGGCCCGCCCGATCATCGGCATCAGCGTCATGCCGGCTTCCATCACATGCTCGACCATTGGCAGATTCCCGCGCGCCGCGTAGCTGGCGTAGAAATCCAGATCGCCGCCAAACACCAGCCCGCCTTTGTCCGACTGGCTGATGTAGAAATGCCCCATGCCGAAACTGACGACATGGTCGATCACGGGCTTGAGCCCCTCGGTGACAAAGGCCTGCAACACATGGCTCTCGATGGGCAGCCGCAGCCCGGCCATCGCGGCCACCTGACCAGACCTCCCGGCAACCACCATCGCCACCTTTTTCGCGCGAATGGCGCCGCGCGTGGTCTGCACGCCGGTCACCTTGCCGTTGGCAATGTCGATACCCGTAACCTCGCAGTTCTGGATCAGATCGACCCCCAGCCGGTCAGCACCGCGCGCATAGCCCCAGGCAACGGCATCATGGCGCGCCGTGCCCCCGCGCTTGTGCAGCAACCCGCCGTAAATCGGAAACCGCGTCTGCTCGAAATCGAGATAGGGCAAACGCTCGCGCACCCCGTCGCGGTCCAAGAGGATCGCATCATCCCCCTGCGCCAGCATCGCATTGCCCCGCCGGACAAAGGCGTCGCGCTGGCCGTCACTGTGGAACAGGTTGATCAACCCGCGCTGGCTGTGCATCACGTTGTAATTGAGTTCCTTTTCCAGCCCCTCCCACAGTTTCAGGGAATGGCTGTAGAATTCGCTGTTGCCCGGCAGAAAGTAATTGGCCCGCACGATCGTCGTGTTGCGCCCGACATTGCCACCGCCCAGATAGCCCTTTTCCAGCACCGCGATGTTGCCGAGCCCGTGGTTCTTCGCCAGGTAATAGGCCGTCGACAGCCCATGCCCGCCACCGCCGATGATCACCGCGTCATAGGCCGCCTTCGGTGCCGGATCGCGCCAGGCCCTGCCCCATCCGGTGTTGCCCCTGAGCCCCTCGGCAAAAACCTTCCAGCCGCTATAGCGCATCCTGCCCTCTCTGCCTGCGCGCCCAGAAAACGCCCGCACTCCAACAAACACAAGCCCGCAGCTTCATCTGTCCTGAAATATCCTCGGGAGGGCCCGGGAGGGTGGAAAACCCTCCCGGGCGGGTGCGGGCGCCAGCCCGCGCGGCGCGAGGCCCCTCGACGGGGCCGAGCGCCGCCCCCCCGGTCACATCCGCATCCTTGCCCCTTCCGGATCAAACGGCGGCTCGACGGCAATCCGCGCCCGGCGTCGCTCGCCCATGATCTCGACCTCGAACAGCCCCGCTTCGCCCCGCTCCGCCAAGGCCGACGGCACATAGCCCTGCGCCATAGACAGGCCGACATGATGGGCATACCCGCCCGAGGTCACCCAGCCCACGACCCGCCAGTCGCCATCGCGCGCAGGGTCGGGTTTCGCCACCTCGACGCCCTGCGCGTCGAACCGGGGCGCGCCATAGCCATGCGGGGCGCCGATGGTGCCGTAATCCACGTCCCCCACCTTGGCCCAGATCGGCTCGTCGGCCAGCACATCCGCCGTCCCGGCCTCGATGATCAGGCTCACCCGCCGCCGCTTCGGCCCCTCGTCGCGCTCCTTCACCGCTGCCGCGCGGCCGATGAAATCGGGCTTCTGCAGCTTGATGAAGCGGTCCATCGACCCCTCGTAGGGCCCATAGATCGGGCGCAATTCGGCGTACCAGGTGGGGAAGTTCTTCTCCAACCGCATGCTCAAGAGCGCCCGCATGCCGAAATCGACGATCCCATGCGCCGCCCCGGCCGCCTTGATCGCCAGATAGACCCGGCGCTGATAGCTGGGATGCATCCAGATCTCGTATCCCAGATCGCCGGAATAGGTGATCCGGTTGACCATGCAGGGCGCCGCCGCCACGTCGAATTCCCTGAAATCCATGAACTTGAATGCCGCGTTCGACACATCGGCATCGGTCAGTTCGGCCAGCACCGCGCGCGCCTTGGGGCCGCAGACCGACAGGCCGACCAGATCCATGTGGAACCGGCGCACCTGAACCGAGCCATCCTTGGGCAGATGCTGTTCGAACCACCGCATGTGGTATTTCGAGGCGCTCAAAGACCCCCAGATCAGGAACCGCGTATCTGAGGCCTTGGCAATGGTGAAATCGCCGATCAGTTTGCCCGCCTCGTTCAGCATCGGCGTCAGCACCAGGCGCCCCGCCTTGGGCATCGAATTGGTCATCAGATGATCCAGCCACGCCTCGGCCCCGGCCCCTGTCACCTCGTATTTGGCAAAGTTGGCGATCTCGGTCACACCCACCCGCTCGCGCGTGCCTTTCACCTCGGCGGCGACATGCGGGAAATCGTTCGAGCGGTGGAACGACGGAATATCATGCGCCTCCTCGGCCGAGGGCGCGAACCACAGCGGCGTCTCCAGCCCCCAAGTGTTGCCCATCACCGCATGGTTGTCGCGCACCATCAGATCATAGAGCGGCGTGGTTTCCTGCGGGCGGGCGGCGGGGAGTTCCTCGTTCGGAAAGCGGATCGAGAAGCGGCGCGAGTAATTCTCACGCACCTTGGCATTCGTATAGCGCAGCGTCGCCCATTCGCCGTAGCGCGCAACATCCATGCCGAAGACGTCATGCCCGGGGTCGCCCTGCGTCATCCAGTTGGCCAGCACCAGCCCCACGCCACCCCCTTGGCTGAACCCTGCCATCACCGCGCAGGCCGACCAGAAATTGGTCAGCCCCGGCACCGGCCCCACCAGCGGGTTGCCATCGGGGGCAAAGGTGAAGGGGCCGTTGATGACCGTCTTGATCCCCGCCTTTTCCACCGCCGGGAAGTGGCGGAATCCGACCTCCAGCGACGGCGCGATGCGGTCCAGATCGGGCGCCAGCAACTCATGCCCGAAATCCCAGGGCGTGTTGACCGGCGACCAGGGCTTGCACGCCTTTTCATAGGTGCCCAGCAAGATCCCCTGCCGCTCTTGCCGCGTATAGATTTCCCCTTTGAAATCGATCACCCCCACCAGTTCGCGCCCGGTGGATTGGTTGAACTCGATCACCTCGGGCATGGCGTCGGTCAGCAGATACATGTGCTCCATCGCCAGAACCGGCAGTTCCAGCCCCACCATGCGCCCCACTTCCCGCGCCCAGAGGCCGCCCGCGTTCACCACATGCTCGCAGCGGATCTCTCCGTTCACCGTGTGCAGCGTCCACATCCCGTCCGGGGTCTGGGTGATGTCCTTGACCGGATTGCGCAATTCGATCTCGGCCCCCAGCACCCTGGCGGCCTTGGCATAGGCATGGGTGGTGCCCGAGGGGTCCAGATGCCCCTCGACCGGGTCCCAGAGTGCGCCGACAAAGTGGCTCTCGTCCATCAAGGGGAACATCGCCTTGGCCTCGGACGGGGTGATCAACTCCGTCTCCATCCCCAGCGTGCGCCCCCGCGCATGGGTCATGCGCAGGAAGTTCATCCGTTCCGGGCTGTCGGCCATCATCACGCCGCCGGTCAGATGCAGGCCGCAGGACTGACCGGAAATCTCCTCCAGTTCCTTGTACAGCGACACCGTATAGGCCTGTAGCCGCGCCACATTGGGGTCGCCGTTCAGCGTGTGAAACCCGCCCGCCGCGTGCCAGCTTGACCCCGAGGTCAGTTCCGACCTTTCGATCAGCAGCACATCCTTCCAGCCCGCCTTGGCCAGATGGTAAAGCACCGAGCACCCCACCACCCCGCCGCCAATCACCACCGCGCGATAGGTCCGTGTCATCCGTTCCTCCCCTCGGCCACCGGATGGCAGCCTGTTCTCAGCAAATGCGCACGCAGCGCGGATTTCAGCGCCGGGTCGGTCGCCCGGCTGGTGACATAGGGCAGGCCGGGGCGCTCAGAGGTCCAGCCGACCACGACAAGGCTTTGCGCGCAAGGCTCATGCGCCAGCGCCAGGGCCCAACTGCGGCAGTCGATCGCCGCGAGATCCGCCCGCCCCTCGGCCACCGCCCGCACCGAGGCGCGGTGCGACCCGGTTTCCAAACACCCTGCCGCGACCGTGCACGGGTCGGCGCCCAGATCGTCCCACAGCCCCAGACAGCCCGACAGCGAGTCGCGTTCATTGATCGCCAGCCGCAAGCCCTCCAGCGGCACCAGCGCCGGGCCGGGGCCATCGGGGACCGCGACTGCCGCCCCCGACCGTGCCACCAGCGCCGAGCGATAGAACGGCCCGCGCCCGCCCTCGAACGCCGAATAATCGGGCTGCGCCAGGGGTTCCAGCCACTCGAGCAACCCGCGCGACAGCGGCCCCCAGCAACACTGGCTGAACACCAGCGCCGGATCGCGGAAATAGGCATCCGCACAGGACCAGTCGATCCGGCCCAGAGCCGCGGGCAAGACCTCTGGCGCCGCCTGCCGGATGCGCGCCCAGTCGGCCTCGGTCGCGTCCCGGCACTCGGGCCAGTCATACATCGGCAGGCTGACATATAGAGGAAGACGGGCCGACATCACGGCACCTGCC
>CALEZJ010000356.1 GCA_937927885.1 uncultured Paracoccaceae bacterium
CTGTTCGGATCGGGCGGCGGCGGGGCGATCGTGCTGGCAGGGGCAACCTTGCCGCCGATGCTGGCGCTGCACGGCGACGCGGCCTGGCCCTGGGCCTGGGTGATCGTCGGCACCATGAGCGCGCTCTGCCTTCCACTCGGCCTCTGGGCCGCACGGGCGGCCCCCGCGCCCGCTCCGACGCGCGTCGGCGCCGTCCCCCTGCCCCTGCGCCGCATGCTGCCGGAACTCGCGGGCTATGCGGGCTTCGGTCTGGGCTATATCGTCTATCTCACCTTCCTGTCGGCCTGGATGGCCGAGCAATCCGCGTCACCGGTCAAGGTCGCACTGATCTGGATTCTCGTCGGCACCAGCATCACGCTGTCCCCGCTCTTGTGGCGCGGGGTTTTCGCCCGTCACGCTGATGGCAAGCCGCTGGCCCTGGTGCTGACCGGCATCGCCACAGGATCGGCGCTGCCCGTCCTCTGGCCGGGGACGGCTGGTCTGATCGCCTCGGCGCTGGTGTTTGGCGCCTGTGTCTTCATGGCGCCGGGTGCGGTGACCAATTTCGCGCGCCAGAACCTGCCGGCTGACAGTTGGGGCCGTGGAATCGGTCTGTTCACGGTGGTCTTTGCCGTGGCGCAAACCATAGGCCCCTGGGGAGCGGGCTGGCTGGGAGACCTCACCGGCTCGATCGGTCACAGCCTGCTTGCCGCCAGCGCCCTGCTCCTGTGCGGCGCAGCGCTGGCGCTGTTGCAACGCAGGCTCTGAGCCTCTTCACGCGCTTGTCATCCTGACTCGGGCAACAACTCTGCCTGCTGCTGCGTATGGCATCGAAACCCCTGCAGGAGCCTTAGCGTGACCCTTGTCCTTGCCTATCTCGCCGGCCTCCTGACCCTGCTCAACCCCTGCGTCCTGCCGATCCTGCCCGCTGTCCTGGCCTCAGCGAGCGGCGCGAACCGGCTGGGTCCGCTCTGGCTCCTCCTCGGGCTCTCGACCAGCTTCGTCACGCTTGGGGTTGCTCTCGCCCGGATCGGCCCCGGATTAGGTCTTGCCCCTGAGGCGATCGCCAGTGCTGCCGCCCTCATCCTCGCGGGTTTTGGCCTGATCCTGCTCGTCCCGACACTGAATGCCCGTTTTGCCACCGCGACCGGTCAGTTGGCGGCGCGCGCCGATGCCGGCATCATACGGCTCGACATGAGCCGCCCGCAGGGGTTGTTTGTGGGCGGAATGCTCCTGGGCGCGGTCTGGTCGCCTTGCATAGGCCCGACACTGGGCGGCGCCATTGCGCTGGCCGCAACCGGCGAGCGACTGGAGCAGGCCGCCGCCACCATGGGCGCTTTTGCCGCCGGTGTCTCGACGCTGCTGATCGCCCTTGCCTTTGGTCTGCGGGGAATGGTGGCGCGCCACCCGCACCTTCTGCGCGCCCTTGCGCAGCATGGCAAAACGATCCTCGGGATCACCTTTCTTGCCACCGGACTGGCCCTTTGGGCCGGGCTGCATCAGCGGCTTGAAGTCTGGATCCTGCAGACCCTGCCCGACTGGTTCAACGACCTTTCCATCCTCATCTGACGGAGAACCCCATGCTCAGACGCGACTTCCTTGCCCTTGCCGCTTCGATCACCCTCGCCCCGCTTGCGGCGCGCGCGCAATTCATCGCCTATACCCCCGGCCTTGCCGAAGAGGCCATGCGCCGGGGCGACCGGATCATCCTGAACTTTCACGCCACCTGGTGTTCGACCTGCGCGCGGCAGGAACGCATCATGGACCAGTTGCGCGCGGCAAACCCGGCCTATGACCGCGACCTCACCCTGATCCGTATCGACTGGGACCTTTTCTCCACTGCTGAGCTGACCCGTCGCCTCGCCGTGCCGCGTCGGTCGACCATCGTGGCACTGAGGGGTGAAACAGAACTGGGCCGCAGCGTCGCGGGCACAGCACTGGCGGAAATCCGCGCCCTCTTTGACGCGGCCCTTGCTGCCTGACGCGATCCTTGTGCCTCAAATGTCCCGTTGGATTCGAGGTGATGGCCCAACAGAAAAAGGCCGCCCGGTTCCCCGGACGGCCCCAATTCCTTGATGGAAACCGCCTCAGGCGGTCGCGCCAGCCTGGGCGCGGGCGACGATCTGGCCAAATGCCTCGGGCTCGTGCACGGCGAGATCGGCCAGAACCTTGCGGTCCACCTCGATCCCGGCGACGGCCAGAAGGTTGATGAAGCGCGAGTAGGTCAGCGCCGGGTCGATCAGACGCACGGCGGCATTGATGCGCTGGATCCAGAGCGCGCGGAAGTTCCTCTTGCGGACCTTGCGGTCACGGGTGGCGTACTGGTTCGCCTTGTCCACCGACTGGGTGGCAACGCGGAAGCTGCGCGAGCGCATGCCATAATGACCAGCCGCGGCCTTGACGACCTTGCGATGGCGGGCGTGGGTAACCTTGCCGGACTTGACGCGGGACATGTCTGGTTCTCCTCAGCGGTCGTAGGGCATGTAGGACTTGACGATCTTCGCGTCCTGATCGCTCAGCACCATGGTGCCGCGCGCGTCGCGAATGAACTTCTTGGTCCGCTTGATCATGCCATGGCGCTTGCCGGCAGCCGCCGCAACCACATGGCCGTTGGCCGTGACCTTGAACCGCTTTTTCGCGGCCGACTTGGTCTTCATCTTGGGCATTTCTTTCTCCTGTTCTTTCAGAGATGAACGCGCGACTCGGCATGCCACATCGGCCGGCCGCACGGGATCAGAGGGGGGTGCCTTAGCCTGCCCCCGCGCCGATGGCAAGGGGCCTTCCCGCCTAGCGGCGCCAATAGCGGGCGATGGTCTCCATCATCACCTGCGGCAGATCGGCCCAGACATAGCCGCCTTCGGGATGTGTCAGCCAGGCCCACCCTGCCAGCCCCGCGCCGATCATCACCAGAATAAGCGCGGCCCAGGGCGCGCGCCGGTCGGCCCAGGCCGAGACCAGCGCGACAAAGGCAAGTGGCAGAAACACCAGCCCGAAGAGAAACATCAGATCGCGGTCCAGCATCGCCTCTCTCTCCGGGTCGAGCCGAGCGCCCGCCCCTGCGCCCGGGCGGCGATTATTCCGCCTCGGCGCGGTAAATCAAGCGTTCGTCACAAGGCGCCACCCGCAGGATGTTCGTGGTGCCCGGCACGTTGAACGGCACGCCCGCGGTGACCACGATCTGGTCCTCGGCCGTGCCAAAGCCCATTTCGCGCACCGCTCGCGCGGCACTGACCACCGCGCTCTTGAAGCGGTTGACAGGCCCGGTGACCACGCAGACCACCCCCCAGACCAGACACAGCCTGCGCAGCGTCTGCATCGACGGGCTCAGCGCCACGATCGGCACCTGCGGACGTTCCCGCGCGACCTTGATCGCGGTATTGCCCGATTCGGTAAAGCAGCAGATCGCCTTGATGTCGGTCGATTCGGCGATTTCCCGCGCAGCCGACACGATGCCGTCCGCCACGGTCGAACGCTCGTAACTGCGAAAGGCCGCAATCACCTGACGATAGGTGACGTCTCCCTCGACCGACACCGCGACATTGTGCATCGTGCGCACCGCCTCGACCGGATAATTCCCTGCCGCCGATTCCGCCGACAGCATCACCGCATCTGCCCCCTCGTAGATCGCCGTGGCGACATCCGACACCTCGGCCCGCGTCGGCACCGGGCTTTCGATCATCGATTCCAGCATCTGGGTGGCCACGATCACCGGCTTTGCCAGCGCGCGCGACCGGCGCACCAGCCGCTTCTGGATCGGCGGCACCGCGTGCACCGGCAGTTCGACCCCCAGATCGCCGCGCGCCACCATGATCCCGTCCGACACCGCCGCGATTTCGTCAAACGCCTTCACCGCCGCCGGCTTTTCGATCTTGGCCAGAATGGCCGCCCGCCCGCGTGCAAGTTCGCGCGCCTCGGTCACGTCCTCGGCACGCTGCACGAAAGACAGCGCCAGCCAGTCGACACCCAGATCGCAGGCGAACTCCAGATCGGCACGATCCTTGTCCGACAGTGCGCGCAGGGGCAGCACCACATCAGGCACGTTCACTCCCTTGCGGTTCGAGATCACGCCCCCCACGACGATCGTGCAATCGGCGAAATCCGGACCGCACCTGTCGACCATGGCGCGGATCTTGCCGTCGTTCACCAGAAGACGTGCACCGGGCTCCAGCGCGGCAAAAATCTCGGGATGCGGCAGGGTCACACGGGAATGATCCCCCTCTGCCGGGTCGAGATCGAAGCGAAAGCGCTGCCCTTCCTCCAGTTCGACCGACGTCACGGCGAAACTGCCGACGCGCAGCTTTGGCCCCTGTAGATCGGCCAGAAGGGCGATAGGCTGGCCGGTCTCCCGCTCCACCTGGCGCACCAATGCATGACGGGCGGCAATTTCGGCATGGGTGCCGTGGCTCATGTTGAGGCGAAACACGTCGGCGCCAGCCTCGAACAAGGCGCGGATCGTCGCCAGATCGGACGAGGCCGGGCCAAGCGTGGCGACGATCTTGACGTTGCGATTGCGGCGCATGGCGCATCCTTTGCGTGGATTGGACGGGTTGCGCCACTCGTATCGCGCAATTGAGACGCTACGGCAACAGGGCGATGCGGAAAAATGATACCGCTAACGGGAAAATGCGGCAGCTGCGGCGCCCGATCCGGGTGCCGCCGTTGTCAACGCCACCATTGAAACGTCAGATCGCCGCCTTGCGCATCTCGTCGAGGTAAATCTCTCGCAGCCGCGCCGTCACCTTGCCCGGCGTGCCATCGCCCAGCGTGGTGCCGTCGATGCGGACCACCGGCATGACAAAGGCGCTGGCCGAGGTGATGAAGGCTTCATCCGCCGCCTGCGCCTCGGCGATGGTAAAGGGGCGCTCGATCACCTCCATCTGCGCCTCGCGCGCAAAGCGGAGCACGGCGGCGCGGGTGATGCCGTGCAGGATATCGGTCGACAACTGGCGAGTGATGATGCTGTTGCCCTTGACGATGTAGGTGTTGTTCGAGGTCCCCTCGGTCACCGCCCCATCCTCGACCAGCCAGGCATCATCTGCGCCCGCCTTCTTGGCGATCATCTTGGCCCACGAGGGAAACAGAAGTTGCACCGTCTTGATGTCGCGCCGCCCCCAGCGGATGTCCTCGACCGAGATCACGCTCATGCCGACCTTGGCCGCCGGGCTGTTCGCCAAACCCGGCTTGGACTGGGTGAACAAGACCACCGTGGGTGCACAGGTTTCGGGGTCAGGCCATGCGAAATCGCGGTCGCCGGGCGCCCCGCGAGTGACTTGGAGATAGACCAACCCCTCGTCGATGGCATTCCGGGCGACCAGTTCGCGGTGAATGGCCAGCCATTCCGCCGCGCTCAGGGGATTTCGGATCTCCAGCGCAGCCAGCGACCGGTCCAGCCGCGCCAGATGCCCGGCGAAATCGATCAGCTTGCCGCCCAGGACCGAGGTCACCTCATAGACCCCGTCGGCCATCAGGAAAGCGCGATCAAAGACCGAGACTTTCGCCTCGTCTTCAGGGACATATTCGCCATTGACATAGACGATGCGGCTCATGCGGGTCTCCTATCCCCAAAGCTCGGGTGCGGGGGGATAGACCCCGGCCGAGTCGTATTGCAAGGCATGCGCGCGGTCTTCGGCCAACAGAAGCGGCCCGTCAAGGTCCACGACCTCGGCGCCCTGCGCCACCAGCACGGCCGGTGCCATCGCCAGCGAGGTTCCAACCATGCAGCCCACCATCACCCGGTAACCCGCCGCCCGCGCGGCCTCGCGCAGCGCCAGCGCCTCGGTCAGGCCGCCGGTCTTGTCCAGCTTGATGTTGACCATGTCATATTTTCCCGCCAGATCGGGCAGGCTGTGGCGGTCATGGCAGCTTTCATCGGCGCAGACCGGCAGGGGTCGCGAGATCTCGGCCAGCATCCCGTCCTGACCGGCAGGCAAAGGCTGTTCGACCATCGCCACGCCAAGCCGGATCAGATGCGGCGCCAGCTCGCTGTAGACCTCGGTGGTCCAGCCCTCGTTCGCGTCAACAACGATCCGCGCATTCGGCGCCCCCGCCCGCACGGCTTCCAGCCGCGCCATGTCGTCGGGCGTGCCCAGCTTGATCTTCAGAACGGGGCGATGCGCGTGCCGCGCGGCTGCGGCCTTCATGCGCTCGGGCGTGTCCAGAGACAGGGTGAAACAGGTCACCATCGGCCCCGGCGCCGCCAGCCCCGCCAATTGCCACACCCGTCGCCGCGAAGCCTTGGCCTCCAGATCCCACAACGCGCAATCCACTGCATTGCGCGCTGCCCCGGCAGGCAGGACCTCCTGCAAATCCGCCCGCCCGATCCCCTCCGGCAGGGCTGCAATCTGCGCGGCCACGGATTCCAGCGTCTCGCCGCACCGCGCATAAGGCACACACTC